>JADDPR010000498.1 GCA_016781775.1 Rubrobacter sp.
ACGAGGCTCGGGGCAGGGTGTGGCCCCGGGGCTCTTGCGCACGGTTACTACCGGGGCCGCATGTGTCGAGGCCGCATATCTAAGAACCTCGCCCGGGCCTGCTCCGCCGCGCCTTCTATGTCCGGTGCCCCGTGCGCCTTCTGCCACGCCCCGATGACCCGCCGGTCCGCCTCGGCGCGCTCGGGCGTGTCGTCGGCGAGGGGCGAGTCCCAGCCTTCGCGCCTGGGTATGGTGGGCTTGGGCCATCGGTGCTCCTTTGTCGGGTAAGCGGTCGGATAGGCCCCTTTCTACTCGCAAACCACGCAACAGGCATCCAGTTCCTGTATCATTCCCCGCCTATGGGAACCTACGGTCCCAACAAAGCTGCGCGCCGGGCGAGGGCCCTGTTCTGCCTCCTTGCTTGCGCATCGGTCGTCCTCCTGCTCGCCCCGGTGGGGGCGGCGTCCGCCCACGAGGCCGACGGAACCGTGGTCGTGCACATGACGGACGAGGGGTTCGAGCCGAGGTCGGTGGAGATCGGGTCGGGCGATACCGTGGTGTTCGAGAACGCGGGCGACAAGGCCCACTGGCCCGCGTCCGACGACCACCCGATGCACACGGGCTACCCTGGGTTCGATCCCAAGAAGCCCGTCTCGCCGGGGGCCGAGTGGAACTTCGCCTTCGAGAAGCCCGGGAAGTGGGCGTATCACGACCACATGAACCCCTACCTCGAGGGGGAGGTCGTGGTCCAGGACGAGGAGCCCGAGGGTAACGGCCTCCTTTCCTCCGTCTCCTCCTTCTTCTCGAACCTGTACGGGTCGGTCCTCTCGGCGTTCGCGGGGGAGGAAGAACCCGCCCCTGACGAAGCAAGAGCGAACGAGCCCGAGGAGCGGGTGAAGAAGGCCAGGGAGGATTTGCTCGCCCTAGTCCGAAACGAAGATCCCAAGGCCGCCCTAGCGCGGCTCAGGGAAGGAACCGAGAAGGACGACGCCCTCCTACGTTCTTGCCACCCGCTCGTGCACGACGTCGGGCGCGTGGCGTACGAGAAGTACGGGGACTTCGGCGAGGCGATGAAGTACCAGGACGAGGTGTGCAACTCGGGTTATCTGCACGGCATCATCGAAACTCGGCTCTCCAACAGCGACGACGTTCTCGCGGACATGAAGACGATGTGCGATCCGTACCCGCGGGGAAGCTTCCTGGGTTGGCAGTGCCAACACGGCCTCGGGCACGGGGCGATGTTCTACACCGCGAACGACCTGCCCCGCTCGCTCGAGATGTGCGACGCCTTCGGGAATCCCTTCAAGCGATCCAGCTGCGCGAACGGGGTCTTCATGGAGAACTTCAGCGCCGACCAGAAGCTCCACCTCTCGGCGTACCTCAAAGAGGAAGACCCCCTCTACCCCTGCGCGGGGCAGGCGGACCGCCACAAAGAAGATTGCTACCTTTACGCTCCGACCTACTTCCTCAGCCTCAACAAAGGCGATTACGTCGGTGCCTTGGAGCTGTGCGAGGGCGCGGAAGCCGATTTCGGCTCGAGTTGCGCCCACGGGGTCGGGACGCAAACGATGAAAGAGAACATGAGCGATCCGAAGTTCGTCGAGTCGACGTGCATGAACGGCAAACCCGGACAAATAACACCATGTATCGAGGGAATGGCGAGTCTGTACGTATTCCATCACGCCTCTATGGGGCCGGCGCGAGCGTTGTGCGGCCGACTAGAAGCTTCGAATCGGCAAGCTTGTTACGGCGAGGTAGAGTCGAAGTCCAATCTGTTCGGAACCTAGTCCCCTCCCTACCCCTGCCCTTTCTGCCCCCCTTCCCATCTGCCGGGCATACGGGCGCCAGATCACGGGCTAACCGAGTCCCTACCCCCCCCTCCTACAGCACGTTTCACGGTGGTTAAGCTGGCTGGTAGTGTCCTCAATGTTCGGAGAAACTTCGTGCGTCTCGGGCATCGACCCCTAGCGTGGGCGGCGTGGGCGATGACGCAACGGTCGTACCCCCTTGGCCCCTAGAGCGCGCTGATCCAAGCCCTGATCACGGACTTCACGAAAGCTCTCGCCTCGTTCAGGGACATGGGGTTCGTCGGTGGCTTGTACTTCTCGCTGGCGTGCCGGGCCTCGTCGCCGAGCTCCTCGCGGCTCTGCGCCGTCCCCGTGAAGCGACTCTGATCCACCTAGTGGCTCGGCCATTGCTAACGATACTGCGTGCACCACCGGCGGCGTCTCCGACCACCGCCCACGCTTTGTAGAGGCTGGAGGCCGGCAATGATAAGCGTCAGGTTACCTCGGCTGCCCCCGGAAACTCCCGCGCGCGGCTACTCCTCGTCTTCCTCCACGAACCACGGGCGGTCCACGCCACTCGAGCTCCGCGAAGACCCTGGAGATGGTCTCTTGCTGCTCCTTCTTGCGCCTCTCTTCCTTGAGCGAGGCCCGGTAGCGGTCCATTAGGTCGCAGTCCCGCCCGAACTCGGCGTCGCCGTACCCCTCCAACAGCGCCTCCTCGGTACCGCTTAAGGGCGCGCCGCAGGTTCGCAGGACGCGGGCTACGCCCCTCTCGCGGGCGGCCCGGTACTGCGCCTCGGTGGGGATCTCCAGCCTACGCAGCCGCTCGTGCAGACGACCCATTGCCCCTCCCCTCGAGAGCGGCCAGGCGCTCCTCGAACTCCTCGGTCTCCCTGACCTTGCGCTCCTGCTCGACGGCGCGGATGATCGTGTTGCAGATCTGGTTAAGAACTGTCCCTATTGCCGGCGTCACCTTGCCCTCCTTCACGTCGCGGGCCAACGCCTTCAGCTCGTCCTTGAGCTCCCCGATCTCCAGGGTCGCCGGGGAGTGCGCCGCGACCCCTCCGGCCCGGGCGTTGCGGCGCCTCTGCTCGGCGTTGGACTCGTCGTGCGACCAGCACACGCTCTTACCGGGCTGGGCGGGCTTCTGGCAAGGACGACCGTACTGAGTCAGGGCGCGGCACGTACCCAGACGGGGGAGGGGAGGTCCGTCAGCCGGCGCGCCCTCCGTATCCTTCGCCCCCTGCTCCGACCGATCGCGTTCCGCTTTGCTCATGTCCCGCTCCTTCGTTCATCGCCCTCTTCTCGTGACGCCGTTCGCTCTGCCAGGCCTCGGCCAGCCCTTGCCATCGTCTTCGGCCCCAAACGCGGCGGTATACGGCGTATACGGTGGTATACGCCGTCATGAACACGACCCACGAGGCCGACGTAACGAGCTGGCGATGGTGCAGATGCCGTATCCCGTCGTATACCTGTATACCGCCGGCGTCCCTTGGCCCTCTCCGCACCCTCGGCCGGCGTTCGGCTTATATCTCCCACGTCGGCTTCTCCACCCCGATGCCCTGCCAGCCTCTCGTCGGACTCTTGCGGCCCTTCTCCTTGCGTGACTTGGGGAGGCATCCGCGCTCCCTGAGCCGCCCCGTGACGACCTCCCAGGAGAGCGGCCTCTCGCCGGTGTCGCGGCACCAGTCGGCGTAGGTCTGGCGGAGCCTGGCGACCGAGACCCACTCCTCCGCCCCCGGCACGCACTTCTCCGCCAGGAACTCGGCGAACGTGTCCATGTCCTCGCGGTACTCGGCCGTGGCCGCCGCCACCTCCCCGGGCTCGCCCAAGCCGTCGCGCTGCCACTCAAGGCAGCCCCGCACCGCCCAGGCCAGGATGCCCACCGCCTCGACCCTAAGCTTCTCCCGGAGGCGCCTGTCCTGCCGCTCCTTGGGTATGACCACGTCGAACGGCACCTTCTTGACGCGGTTCCAGATGGCGTCGTCCCCGCCCCGGATGATCGGGGGGTGGTTCGCCGCAAGCCACACCTTGTGGGTGGGGCGGAACTCGAAGAAGTCCTCCCTCATGTAGCGGGCCTTGATCCGGTCCCCGCCCGTGAGCTGTTTGACCAAGCTCTCGGCGAGCCTGCGGCCCTCCTCGACCTCGACGGTGGGCACGAAGCGTTTGCCCAGGAGGTCGGCGAGCTCGGTGGGGTGGTTACTGCCGCGCTTTGCGAGCAGGAGGTCCGGGGCGGCCGGAGCGGCGTAGTCGTCGCCGAGTAGGTCCATCACCGCCTCGATGAAGGTGGTCTTCCCCGTGTCGCCGCGGCCGAGCAGGCAAGGCAGCACCTTCTCGCCGACGACGCCGGTGAGGGAGTACCCCACCGCCCGCTGGAGGAACCTCCGGGTGTCCCCGTCGGGCACCACCGTCTCCAGGAACGCGTCCCAGGTCGGGGCCTTAGCGTCGGGGTCGTACTCGACCGGGGCGAGTTTGGTGATTAGATCCTCGCGCCGGTGCTCCCGGAGCTCACCCGTCCTGAGGTCGAGTGTCCCGTTCATCACGTTCAGCAGCCACGGGTTACGGTCGAGCTCGTCCACCTTCTCCAGCGGCACCCCGGGCTCTGACATCGCCAGGGAAACCATCGCCCTGATCCGGGAGACCGACTCCGAGGCTATGGCCCACTTCGCCAGTTGCCTGCGCTCCTCGTCGTTCGCGACCCTCGCCGCCTCCTCGTGGATGCTACGGACGGTCTCCTTTGCCCGCCTCTCCACTTCCCCGGTCCTGTCGCGTCGCCAGTGCGTCCCGCTCCAGACGAACCAACCGATCCCGTAGACATACTTAAGGTCGTGGCCGTGCCGCCCCACGAGCCTCTCCGCGTTCCCGGTGTCCGTGCGAGGAAGGGAACCCGGGGCGTAACGGCCGACGCTCTTCGCGATGGCCGCGATCTGGCGCCAGGGCAACGGCGGGCGGCATTTGACGTTGTTTTCCTCGTTGAGGGCGGCGAGTATCGCCGTGGTGCTGGCCCCCCGCAGGCGCATACTGCCGGCGAGGCTGGTGAGGCTCGCGTTGCGCCGGCCCTCGGGTACGTCTTCCCCGACCTCGTGGGACCGTTCGGGACCGTCGTCGCGCACCGCCTCCACCAGCCACCTCGGGGCCTCCGCGAACCTTCCGAACTCGCCCGAGGCCGTTTCGTAGCCGTAGGAAGGGGGCGCGACGACGTAGCCCCCGTCGCCCCTGACGTCGAGATTGGTGCCGACCTGGCTCGTGGAGCTCTTCACCTTCCCGACGCCCGCCGGGTAGCGGAAGTACCGGTGCTCGCCCGGTCCCTTGCCCTTCTCCGGGTTGCCGGAGGTTCGACGGTGTACGTGTCGGGGAGCCGTCCGTGCTCGGCTTCCAAGTGCTCTAGGGAAGCGCGGCCGACCTCGCCGTTGTCCATATCGAGTACGAAGATGCCGCTCTCCTCCCCGGTCCTGAGGCCGATGAGGTCGTTCGGGTGCGCCGACCACCAACGCCGGATCTGGTCCTCGGTAGTGGTCGCGGCGTAGAAGCCGTTCGTCGTTCTTGGGCTCTTGTCCGGCTTGCACGGGAAGATAACTACGCCCTGCCTCGCGTACGCGAGGGCCGCCTCCAGCATCCCGCCTTGCTGCTCTGGCATCGTCACGACGCCCTCCCAGCCCGGACCCGCTCCACGAGGTCCTTGAACCTCGCGACGCCCAATTCTGTCTCGTCCGGCAGGGCGTGGTAGTAGGAGTATCCGTCCGCGCGCTTGTTCGTCGGCCTCTGCCTAAACCGCCAGTTCTGTTCACCGCGCTTTACGGGCTTGTACCCGGCCGCGAGCATCGCGCCCTTGAACTGCCCGTTGCTAACGTAGAATCCCCCCGCCGTCTCGAAGTCGTGTTTCATCGTGTAGCTGTTGCTCGGCCCCACCGTCCGGGCCGGCTTCATCGCGACCGCGATCCACGCCCGCAGCGCCGCCTGCTCATCGCGGCCCAGGGTCTCGTAGTCGCGCGGGTCGTCCTCGGTCCAGGCACCATTGACGCCGGGACTCGTGGGTGTTTTCCTGGGTGTATCCTGCTGCACGTGACCTCCTCGGGGTCGGACGGGGCCGCGATCTTTGGTAGGGGAGCGGCCCCCGTTACTTCGCTTCGATCTGCGTTTTCTCCTGCGCCACTATCCGCTCACCGAACAGCGCCAGCTTCTCCGCTATCTCGCACTGCTCCCGGGCGAGTTGCTGCTGCCGATCGATCAACGCCTCGATTTCGTCCCGAAGCTCGCTATCCTCGTACAGCCCGTGCAGATCCACTTTCGGGCTCTCGCGCCTCGGAGGAACGCGCGGCGGGTCCTCTGTAAACCCCCTCGGCCAGACGACCTCCTCCGGCCTGAGGCCGAAGACCGCCGCTATCCTGGTGGCCTTGGCCCTTTGCGGGACGGTCTTCCCCTTGCGGACGCGCCAAAAGTTGATCTTTTCAACCTCCGCGAGCCGCGCCACCTGATGCGGGCCGCCGAACTCCCACACGAGCTCCTCAAGCGCCCTCGGCGCGTCGGCTCTCTCTTCGCTAGTCATCTCCACAAGGCTTCGCCTCACTTTCGGCGTCGTCGGGATCACCCCACGCGGTCCCATATGCTACTATTATAGCATACTATGCTTGCGGCTACAACTGACTATGTGACTCTCGTCACGTGAGCGCTCCCGTGGGGGGCGGGGCCGCCGTTCAGACGACCCCCCAGGTACTACGCTCTAGCTATCGAGGTCGACGTTGAACCGTCCGTTCTCGGACCCGTCGTCCCCGGGCGCTCGGAGAAGTTCCTGCTCCCGTACGTGCCACAGAGTCTCATGAAGCTCGTAGGGGACGGGATCGCGAAGGAACTCCGCCCGGAACATCAGGTGGGCGTTGTGCTCCTCATCCCGCAAGACGTCGCGCCAAAAAGCGGCGATGTCCTGTCCCTCGGGTTGTTCCCTATCGTTAATCAACTTTCTGATCTCCTTCTCCCCGTCGGTCTCGTCGCCGTTCCCGGGATTGGGGACGGCCGAAGCCGTCCCCACGCCGGCCACGCTACTTCCTGTACTGCTTTAGTAGCTCGACGGCCTCCTCCGGCGTCGGCAGATCGGGCGTCACCAACATGACCTCCAGGTCGTGGTCCGCGAGCTTGTACCGCCCCTTCTTCGTGGCAGAGGTCCCCGGCCAAACGGTGTAGCGGTCGGACCTTGGGTGTACCCCGATGGGGTCAGCGAAGAGTGGACCGAGGGGCAGCCATGTCACCGCCCATCCCCTCTCCCTCAGCGTCTCTCCGACGCGGTGTCTGCCTTCGTTCACTGGTTCGCTCCTTCCGTTCTCGTTCTTACGACGCCCGTAGTCTCGCACCGAACCTGGTTGTGCTAAAACACAAAGCAATAAACAAATTGGTCAACACAAAAGGTTAAAAATGGGAATATCTGGCGAGAAATTCGCTGACGCTTCCGCCAAAGCTATAAACCGAGAATTGCGCGACGGGCAGTGGTTGCTGTGCAGCGGTTACGACCTAAAACGTGCAAGTAGCGGGGAGCGGTACGTGATTGCGCGAAGAGGCGCGCACGGCATAGTGAGGACGTCCGACCTCGACTACTACCGTCCGCTCGTCGATCATCCAGACCTGTTCCTCAAGTTTGCGCGGTTGAAGTTGGATATCCTTGGGCCAGTTTCCTGGTCGGAGTCTCTGACGGGGTACCCGCTAATCTTCGACGAATACGACTACCACGGTCTGGAGACCGACGGGAACGTCGAGGCAGCCCTCGAGTGGGCGACGAGAGAAGGCGGAGTATTGGGCCTCACACCCGGTAGACCCCCCAGGGATGGTGGGGAGCCGCTCAAGAGCGGCGGTAATCCGATGGGTGGGGAGTCGGACACGGTCTGGCGTTTCGTGATCGAATCCTTCATCGCGCGGCGAACGCTGCGGCTGTACGAGGCCGCCACGGACCCGGACGGTGTTGATGTCGGGGCCATACGTAGCCTCATGGGCCTGACGCCCTTCGGCGACGAGTCCCCTCAGTTCGCCCGCCGGCAGGCGTTGGATTCGGTCGCGCGTATCGTGGAGAGGATGGTGGCCGACCTGTGCCACCCCATCCTGCGCCGCAAGGACGACGGGATCGTCCAAGGGTGGGGGTTCAAGAACCTGCTCGGGGCCATGTGGTTGCAGATGATGTGGCTCATGATTGCAGACGCCGGCCGCCGCTGCCGGAGGCCAGGGTGCAACAGGGCCATTACGATAAAGGTGCCGAAGGCTGAGGAGTTGACGTACACGGAGGCGGACCGTGCTGGGAAGAAGTGGCACGTCCCGCAGAAGTACGCCACGCGCAAAGACAAAATCTACTGCTCGCCGAGCTGTAACACGATGGCGTACAGGGCAAGGAAGAAACAGGAGGGGTAAGGCCCCCGCTGTGCAGACCTCGACCACGACGTGAGGTCTCAGGGATTGCATTTAATGCATACTTGTGATTTAATTTAGTTATGAGCGAACAGACCAAATCAACGAACGGAATACCCCTACCCGAAAACCCCGATAAGCCTTCCAGCAAGCATGCCGTTGTGGACGTGAGGTTTGCCCGCCTGCTCGCGGAGGACTTCGGTATCGAGACTAGAGTCATCCTCGACGCCCTCGAAGGCGAGCCTCAGAAGGCGGCAATCGCTATCAGCGAGTGGGCCGTCGAGAGGACTGACGACTCGGCCTTCGCCCTCACCTCCTGGGCCAAGAAGCATCGCAGGGGCCGCCACCGCACCGACCGCCGGGGCCACCGGCAAAGCGCCGCGCGGGAGACACGGGACGGTACCCGGGAGCAACAGGACGAGCCCCGGAGGGGTACGACCCCGGCCCGCCCCCGTCATGTTGCCGGTGGCCTCGACGCGGCCTTCGTCCGGGCGAACGTCGAGAGGATGAGTTCGTGAGCGAGGAGAGGCAGGACCCCGAGATGATGGCGTACACGTTCTCCGAGCACATCGCGGACCAGGAGGGCGACGCCGCACAGGAGTACCTCGTACGGTTCGTGGACGAGCTCTTGACCCTGGAGCCCGGCCTCGCGGAACGCATGACGGATGCCGTGCTCACCGACCTTGCCGAGGAGATAGCTCGCCGAGAGGACCCCAAACACGCACACGCCACCATCGAGTTGATACGCCAGATCGAGGAGGAGTGGAGGCGTGATGCTTGAGTTGCCGCGCGGCGTCTGGCGTTGGATTGCCGAGAACGGGCGGGACCTCGGCCGGATAGCTGCAGGCGTGGAGAGGATAGCCGACGAGCTCGCCGCTATACGCAAGGCCATGCAAGACGACGAACAGAAGGAGCAAGGATGATGCAGGAGCGGAACGCGAACCCGGAGACCACGACCCCCGAGGCCACCATCCACCCCATGACCCGCAAGGCCGCCAACACGAGCCTCGCTAAACGAGCCATCTCCCCCGACAGCCACAAGGCCGTCCTCGCCGGCGCCCTCTCCCTGGAGGAGGCGCGGTCGCTTGGCCGCAACGCTGGCCCGGCCGGTCCTGCGGTGCGCGTCAACAAGAACGACAGGACTCCGACCAAGACGCCCTGCCTCTGTGGCTGCGGTGAGCTCGTCCGGCGCAACTTCAAAGCCGGGCATGACCAGCGAATGGTGACGCTGGCGAAGGCTTACGTGCGCGGGGAGGCCGACCTCACCGACGAGCAGATGGAGTACGTCGAGATCTCGGGCAAGCTGGACCGGGCGCGGACACAGGTCCAGAAGGAGGAGCGCAAGCGCCAGGAGGTCACGGCGAGGAAGGCCGAGGCCCAGCGCCGGAAGGAGGGCCGCGAGGCCGAGGCGAAGAGGCGGAACGCCGAGAAGTAGCCAGCAACCACCTC
>JADDPR010000388.1 GCA_016781775.1 Rubrobacter sp.
GCCTCGGCGTCGCCGACCCCGACTTACGAAGAGTACAGGATGGCGAACAAGTGCTGGAGGGCGAAGAGCACCTTTTTCGTCCAGACGCAGCACGGCGCCTACGCCAACGGGGGGACGGGCTGGACCAACATCGGGCACCCGAACTTCTGGGGACAATACACGCACGGCAACATCGGCATGGGCCGCTGTGCGTCGACCTACTACACCAACGACATGTACGCCGTTGACTACCCCTTGAGGAGGGGGGACGTGATCTTCTCGCCCTTCTCCGGCGGAACGGTGACCTTCGCCGGGCGCAACAACAGCCACAAGAACTACGGCATCTTCGTCGTTATTCGCTCAGATAACGGCAAGTACTACAGCTTGTCGGCGCACCTCAATGGCCTAAACAGGGGCATCTACAGGGGGGCCAGGGTCACCTCCAACACCATCATCGGCTTCGCCGGGGACACGGGAGCCGACATCGATGTCGGCCGTGTGCATCTGCACCAGGCGCTCTACCGTTACCCGCGCCTGCTCACCGACGGCTCGCCTTACGGAGGCGCGGGTCTCCAGGTGGTCTATCACCGCTTCGTCGGCACGGCCGCGAAAAAGATCGGGCAGGCCGTCAGCGCCAACCCCTCCTACAACGTCTACCGCTTCGGATCGGTCGCGCCGAACTACCGTGCATACTGCCGCGAGGGGATCGTGTGTGGGGAAGGGTACAAGATCAGCAACTAAGCATTCTCCGCCGAGACGACCATGTTCGCACGAGGCCCCCGTCTAAAGGCGGGGGCCTCGTGCCAGGTTGACGGCGTGATACTACTCTCGACCTCCGGTCGGCAGACCGGAATTGGTTTAGCGCTCCGAGTGAACCCGGTTCAGTGCCTCCTCGAACTCCTCCAGGGCGCGGCGGTCGAAGAGAACGAAGCGGACGAGCGCTAGCCTATGCCGTTCGTTCCGCAGGAACTCCACGACGGTGTCCAGCGCGACGTCCGCCGCGTCACGCAAGGGGTAACCGTAGGCCCCCGTGGAAAGCGAGGGGAAGGCGACGCTCCGCAGGCCGTTCTCGGTGGCGAGGCGCAGGCTGTTGCGGTAAGCGCTCGCTAGAAGTTGTTCCTCGCCGGAGGAACCGCCCCGGTATATGGGCCCGACGGCGTGGATGACGTAACGGGCTTGGAGGTTACCTCCGGAGGTGATGCGGGCCTCGCCCGTGGGGCAGCCGCCGATCTCTCGGCACTCCTCCATAATCTTTGGGCCCCCGGCGCGGTGGATCGCGCCGTCCACCCCTCCCCCGCCAGCCAACCCGGAGTTGGCGGCGTTCACGATCGCGTCCGTCCCCTGCTCCGTGATGTCGCCCCGGACAAGCTCCACCACCGCCCCACCGAACTCGGCCCTCACGTCCCCTCCCCTGAGATGGGGGTCGGAGGAGGGCCATGACCGGAAACGGCAAGATCGCCCCTCGTACGAGGCGTGTGGTGCGAACTATTCGGGCGGCACTTCGGGCTCATCATCCTGCGGCTATTTCGCGGCCGGGCTGCCCTGGATGCCGCCGTTGACGCCTGCCCACTGGCGGGCCGGGAGGCCCCAAAGGGCGATGAATCCGGCGGCGGCGGCCTCGTCGAAGGTGCTGTTGGGGTCGTAAGTGGCGAGCTCCTTGTTGTAGAGGGCGTGGGGGGCGGTGCGCCCGACGACGGTCGACGAGCCCTTGTAGAGCTTGAGCCGTACGTTGCCGGTGACCGTCCCCTGGGTCTCGGCGACGAAGGCGTCGAGGGCGGTCTTGAGGGGGGTGAACCAGAGGCCCTCGTAGGTGAGCTCGGCGTAGCGCTGCTCGACCGTTGCCTTGAAGCGGATAACGTCCTTGGTGAGGGTCATCGTCTCGAGCTCCTTGTGCGCCTGCACGAGGGTCAGGGCGGCGGGGCACTCGTAGATCTCGCGGCTCTTTATGCCGACGAGCCGATCCTCGATCATGTCGAGCCGTCCGACCCCGTGCTCCCCGGCTATGATGTTGAGCTCCGCGATAAGCTCCGCGAGCGGGAAGGCTTCGCCGTCGAGGCTCACCGGCAGGCCCTCTTCGAAGCCTATGGTGACGTACCGGGGCTCGTTCGGGGCCTTCTCGGGGTCGGTGGTCATCTCGAAGACGTCCGGGGTTGGCTCGTGGTTGGGGTCCTCGAGGGGGCCGGCCTCGATGGAGCGGCCGAAGAGGTTCTCGTCGACGCTGTAGGGGGACTTCTTGGTGACGGGGACGGGGATGCCGTGCTCCTCGGCGTAGGCCATCTCCTCCGGGCGGCTCATGTTCCAGTCGCGCACCGGGGCGACGACGGCGAGGTCCGGGGCGATGGAGGCGGTGGTGACGTCGAAGCGGACCTGATCGTTCCCCTTCCCCGTCGAGCCGTGAGCGATGTGCGTCGCCCCCACCTCACGCGCCACCTCGACGAGCTTCTTGGCGATGAGCGGCCGTCCGAGCGCCGTGAAGAGCGGGTACTTGCCGCCGTACAGGGCGTTCGCCCGGATCGCGGGCGCCACGTACTCCTCCGCGAACTCCGCCTTTGCGTCCCGCACGAACGCGTCGGCGGCCCCGATCTTGAGCGCCTTCGCCTTCACATCGACCGCGGGCTCGCCCTGGCCGAGATCCAGGTACAAAGCATAGGGCTCCGCCCCCTGCTGCTCGAACCACTTCAAGCACACGGAGGTATCCAACCCCCCGGAGTACGCGAGCACTACCTTCTTGCCTTCTAGCATCTCTCCTCCAAAATCTTCGATGGTATGGAACTCACAGGACTTCGTGCCCCCGCCCACGCAAGGCGGATACGGCGAGGTCCAACCCTTCTTCCTTGACGAGCACGTAGTCCGTGTCGTAGGTCGAGAGGGCGAAGATGCTCACCCCCGCTTCGGCGAGAGGTGCCACGACCGACGCCAGGACGCCAACCTCCGAGAACTCGAACGGCCCCTCCAACTGGAGGACGCACCATCCTCCCTCGCTCCTCACCCCGTCTGGTACGTCCCCCTCCGGGCAGACGACGGAGAGTTCGTCGGCCGTGCGCGTCACGGAGAAGAACCCCGCCGCGCTCGCCCAGCCCGGCACCTCGAAGTCGGGGCTCAAGCGGCACACGGCCATGCGCCCGTCGAGCACCTTCAGCTTGAGATAGGACACCAACCCCAGGGGCTCCTCATCCGAAAGATCTGCCTTCATCACCCACGAGGGTTTGTCGAGGCCGATCTCGGAGACCCTCACGAAGCCGTTTCGACCGTAGAGCCGAACGGCGGCCTCGTTCTCCTGCCTGACGCTCAGGCTCAGGGCGCCGAAGCCCCGGGAACGCGCGACGTCCATGAGTACGGGGAGCAGGGCGCCGCCCACGCCCCGGCCGCGGGCGTCCGGGACCACCCCGATCGCAAGCTCCGGCGTCGAGGCGTCGACGAAGCCGTATCCGGGCTTTCGGGAAGACATGAGGCGATACCAGGCAGCCCCTATCTTTCGGCCGTCATCGGGGTCGAGGGCGACCACGGCGGCGTCTCCGGCTCTTCCCCAACTTTCGAGGTAGAGGGAGATGGCGGGGTCGGACAGGTCGCTGTGACCGGAAGCCTCGTAGAGCATCTCCCACAGGAAGTCCAGGTCTTCGGGGGTACCGGTCCTCAACCGGCAGGGCGCCGCCGTCCCGCTCGTCCGGGCCAACTACTCGATGGTGCCCGCGGGGCGGGTCTTCGCCCGGCAGACGTCGGCGATGAGGCCGGCGACCTCCTCGGCGGCCTCGACGTCCGGCGAGATGGCGAAGACCGTATCGAGCCCCGCGACGGTGCCCACGATCTTCAGCCCCTTGACCCGGTCGAGGACGTTGGCGACGGCGCCGGCGGTCCCGTCGCGGGTGTGGACGACGACGGTGTTCTGGGCGGCGGTTACGCGCAGGACGAAGCTCGGCAACACCTCGATGCCGGCCATGTTCGACTCGTGCGGTAGCGCGAGGTAGCGGTTACCCACCTTCAAAACCCCCAGTTCGGCGAGGTCGCGGCTGACGGTCGCCTGCGCGACCTCGACCCCGACCCCCGCGAGCGCCCCGACCACGTCCCCCTGGGTCCCCAAGGACTGCTCCGAGATGAGCCTGAGGATGAGGTTCTGGCGGGTGCCCTTGTCCACACCTTCTTGCGTCTTTCCCATCCCGTCCTCCACGCCTACGTCAGGTACTCCATCCCGGCCGTCTCCCCGTACCCGAGGGCCAGGTTCATGTTCTGGACGGCCGCCCCGGAGGCGCCCTTGAGGAGGTTGTCCAGCGCCGAGAACAGCACGAGCCTCCCGGCCCTCTCATCCACCGCCACGGAGAGCCGCGCCCGATTCGTCCCGACGACGTGCGAGATCTGGGGCACCTCGGAGCGCGCCTCGACGAACCCCCAGCCGTCGTAATCCTCCGCAAACCAGTCGAGGACGTCCCCGGCCTCCGGCAGGTCCGCGCCGTCCGGGAGGTCCACGTAGATCGTCTCGAGCTCCCCGCGCGAGATGGGCAAGAGGTGCGGCACGAACGTCACCGCCGGCGTCCCCGGCGCGAAACGCCTGAGCATCGTCTCTATCTCCGGGGTGTGGCGGTGGCGCGGAGCCCCCTCGCTGACCCCGTACGGCGAGACGTTCTCATTGGCGCTCACGAAGTGCGTCTTCTGCGTCGCCTTGGCCCCGGCCCCGCTCACCCCGGAGAGGGCGTTGACCGCCACCGAAGAGACCGGCATCCGCTTCACGACCGGCGCGAGGGCCAGGATCGCCGCCGTCGGATAACACCCGGGGTTGGCGACGATCCGCCCGCCCTCCGGAGACCCGAAGACCTCGGGCAGCCCGTAGTGCGCCTCCTCGAGAAGCTCCGGCGCGGGATGAGGCCCGTACCACTCCTCGTACATCCCCACATCCGGCAGCCGGAAGTCCGCCGAGAGGTCCACGACGAGCCTCGTCCCGGCCTCCAGAAGCTCCTTCACCAGCCCCGCGCTCGCCATGTGCGGATACGCGACGAACGCAACGTCGAGCGAGGAGCCGTCGATCTCACCCGCCTCCACGAACCGCTCCCGCACCCCAAGATGCGGGTAAACGTCCCCCACGACCTTCCCCGCGTGCTGACGCGAGGAGACCTCTATCCCGCCGACCTCCGGGTGCCCCGAGAGCAGCCTCAGAAGCTCCCCGCCCGTGTAACCACTGCCACCGTAAACCGCAACCTTCAAGCCCATGCAGGGCATTACAACACCCCTCGGATATTTATTCAAGTTTCTGCATAAAACGCTTGACCCTCTCGCGCGCCCCTGCGACAATAGCACCCGATGATGAATAAAAATGCAGGAATCGGAATAAGCCCCGTCGGGGGCGGCGCGGCGGCGGCGAAGGGGTTCGTGGCAGCGGGGGTTGCTTGCGGGGTGCGGTACGAGGGGCGGCGGGATCTGGGCCTGCTGTTCTCGGAGGTTCCCGATTGCACGGCGGCTTTCGTGAGCACGACGAACGTCTTGAAGGCGGCGCCGTTGATCGTGACGCGGGAGGCGGTCGAGGGCGGCGGCGTGCGGGCGGTCGTCGTGAACAGCGGGATCGCCAACGCGGCGACGGGGAAAAAGGGCGCGGAGAACGCGCGCCGGATGCAGGCGCTCGTCGCGGAGGAGGTCGGGGTCGGGGCCGGCGAGGTGGCGGTGGCTTCGACCGGCGTGATCGGAGAGCACCTCCCCATGGACCGCGTCGAGGCCGGGATAAAGAGCGCCGCGGCGGGTCTGGGGCCGGACGGTACCCCCTTCGCCGAGGCCATCCTAACTACGGACACGCGCACCAAGGAGGCCGCGGCGACGGTCGAGGTCGGCGGGGCGACGGTCACCGTCGGGGGGACGGCCAAGGGGAGCGGCATGATCCACCCGAACATGGCGACCATGCTCGCCTTCGTCACCACCGACGCGGCGGTCGAGGAGGGCTGCTTGCGAGAGACCCTGAGCCGCGCCACCAAGCGCACCTTCAACCGCGTCACCGTCGACGGCGACACCTCCCCCAACGACATGGTGCTCCTCCTCGCCAACGGGGCCGCGGGGAACGGGATCGTCACGCAGGACTCCCCCGGTTATGGGGCGTTTGCGGGGGCCGTCGAGTCGGTCATGCGGGAGCTGGCCAAGGAGATCGCGCGGGACGGCGAAGGCGCGACGAAGCTCGTCGAGGTCGCCGTCGAGGGGGCGAAGAGCGAGGAGTCGGCGGCGAGGCTCGCGAGGTCGGTCGTCGGGAGCAGCCTCGTCAAGGCGGCGGCACACGGCGAGGACGCGAACTGGGGGCGGGTCCTCACGGCGATGGGCTACTCCGGCGAGGACTTCGACCCGGACGGCGTGGAGCTCTTCTTCGGGCCGGTGAAGGTCTTCGGGGGGGGAGCCCCCACGCCGCACGACCCGGCGGAGGCAAACGCCGCTCTTGCGGGGGACGAGGTCGTCATCGTGGCGCGGCTCTCCCAGGGAGAGGCTTCGGCGACGGCTTGGGGCTGCGACCTGAGTTACGAGTACGTCAAGATCAACGGGAGCTACCGCTCGTGAGCGCCGCGATGAAGCCCTCGACGAAGCCGGTCGTCGTGAAGATCGGGGGTGGGGCGCTGGCGGGGGGGGCGCTGGAGGACCTGCCGGGCCTGCTCGCCGGGGGTGTCCCCGTCGCGCTCGTGCACGGCGGCGGCAAGCAGCTCACCCGGATGCTCGACGCCCTCGACATCCCGACCGAGTTCCGCGAGGGCTTGAGGGTGACGGACGAGCGGGCGATGGCCGTCGCCGAGATGGTCTTCGCGGGCGAGGTCAACAAGGGGCTCGTCCGGGAGCTCTACGCCCTCGGGGTGCCGGCGGCCGGCATCTCCGGGATCGACGGCCCGACCTTACGCGTCGAGCCCATCCCGAACCTCGGGCGCGTCGGGAGCGTGAAGGAGGTCGACGGGAGCCTCGTCGAGGCGATGTGGGCCGGGGGGTTCGTTCCGGTGGTAGCGCCGGTGGGCCTGGGGCCGGAGGGCGCTTACAACGTCAACGCCGATGCGGCCGCGGCCGCGCTCGCCGTGGGCTTGGGGGCGAGGCACCTGTTCTTTCTGACGGACGTGGACGGGCTGCTCGCGGAAGGGGAGGCGGTGCCCGCTCTCGCGCCGGAGGAGTGCGAGGGGTACGTCGAGAAGGGCCTCGCGGTCGGTGGGATGGTCCCGAAGCTCCGGTCGGCGGCGGAGGCCGCGCGGGGGGGCGTGGAGGCCAGGATCGTCAACGGCAACAAGAAGGGTACGCTCGCGGGCGCGGTAGCCGGGGAGCGTGTCGGAACTTTGATCTCGGAAGGAGTCGCGGCATGAGCGCATTGATGGAGACTTACAAGCGGATGAACATCGCCCCGAAGGGCGGGCGCGGGTCCTGGCTCTTCGACCAGAACGGCGACCGCTACCTCGACTTCATCGCGGGCATCGCGACAAACTCCCTCGGCCACGGCCACCCGGCGCTCGTCGGGGCTATACGGAGCCAGGCAGGCGAGCTCATGCACTGCTCGAACCTCTACCGGGAGCCCTTGCAGGCCGAGGTCGCCGGGATGCTCACCGCCGCGACGGCTTTCGATCGGGTCTTCTTCTGCAACTCCGGCGCCGAGGCCGTCGAGGGCGCCATAAAGCTCGCCCGCAAGCACGCTTTCGAAAACGTGGGCCCCGAGAAGCACGAGGTCCTGACCTTCTCCAAGTCCTTCCACGGACGGACCTACGGCGGCCTGACCGCCACCGCCCAGGAAGCCTACAAGACGGGCTTCGGCCCCATGCTCCCCGGCTTCGTCCACGCCCCCTTCGGGGACCTCTCGGCGGCGCGGGAGGCCGTAGGGCCTCAGACCGCGGCGATACTCGTCGAGCCCCTTCAGGGCGAGGGCGGCATCAACGAGGCGCCGGAGGGGTTCCTGGAGGGCTTGCGCGAGCTCTGCGACGAGCACGGCGCCCTACTTATCTTCGACGAGGTCCAGACCGGGGCGGGGCGGACCGGGCATTTGTACGCGTACCAGGGGACGGACGTCGTCCCGGACGTGATCACGAGCGCCAAGGGCCTCGGCGGCGGCTTCCCCGTCGGTGCCGTACTCGCGAAGGAGGAGTACGCGGTGCTCTCCCCCGGCGACCACGGCTCGACCTACGGCGGGAACCCGCTCGCGATGGCGGCGGTCAAGGCCGTCCTTGGGGTCGTGGACGATCCGGCCTTTCTGGAAGAGGTGCGGTTCAAGGGCAAGATCCTGAAGAACGCCCTCGCCACCCTCGCCGAGGGGGTGCCGGGCGCCGAGGTGCGCGGCGAAGGTCTCCTGCTAGGATTCGACCTCGGCGACGCCGAAAAGACCAAGGCAGTCTTCGAGCGGTGCATCGAGGCCGGGGTGCTCGTCAACATCGTCGGGGGGACGACCATAAGGCTCGCCCCACCCCTCACCGTGACGCGCGGCGAGATCCGCCAGGCCCTCGACACCCTGCGCGACGCCGTCGGTGCCGTCTTCGGCGGTAACGGGTCCAAGGAGACCCCCGCCCTCTCCTCCGCCGCGCGGCCGCAGTCGGCCGTAGCTTAAGAGGACGGGAACACGTGTACCCGACGCAGCAGGATAGCCCGTCGGACCCCTCGCCCCTCGCCGGGCGCGACTGCCTGACGCTGGCGGAGTTCAGCCCCGACGAGGTCCGGCTCGTCCTCGACCAGGCGGTAAGGCTCAAGTCCTTGCGCAAAAGCCGCATCCCCTTCAGGGCGCTCTTCGGCAAGACGCTCGCGATGGTCTTCCAGAAGCCCTCCAACAGGACCCGCGTCTCCTTCGAGGTCGGTATGTACCAACTCGGCGGCCACGCGCTGCACATAAGCCCCGAGGAGATCCAGATAGGCAAGAGGGAGACGCCCTCCGACACCGGCCGCGTCCTCGCACGCTACATCGACGCCATCATGGTCCGAACCTTCGACCACGACGACCTCGCGGAGCTCGCCCGAGCCGCCGACGTCCCCGTCATAAACGGCCTCTCCGACCTCCACCACCCCTGCCAGGCCCTCGCCGACCTCCTGACGGTCCGCGAGGAGGTCGGCGAGATCGAAGGCACGAAGATCGCCTACGTCGGCGACGGCAACAACGTCGCCCACTCCCTCGCCATAGGCTGCGCCCTCACCGGCGCCGAGCTCACCATCGCCCACCCCGAAGGCCACGCTCCGGACAAAAAGGTCACGGAGCTTGCCTCGTCTCTGGGCACCCCCCCGTCCCTCACCGAGGACCCACGCGAGGCCGTCGAGGGAACACGGGTCGTCTACACCGACGTCTGGGCGAGCATGGGACAGGAGGCCGAGGCCGAGGAGCGCAGGGAGAAGTTCGCCCCATACCAGGTGAACGAGGAGCTCATGGCCCACGCAGCCGACGACGCCATCTTTCTCCACTGCCTGCCGGCCCATCGGGGCGAGGAGGTAACGGCTGGCGTCATAGACGGCCGGAGAAGCCGCGTCTTCGACCAGGCCGAGAACAGGATGCACGCGCAGAAGGCGCTGTTGTACCTGCTTCTCGGTTAGAGAGCCTCAGAAGTAGTAACACCATCTCGAGGGTACTCCCTTACCTCCCACGCATGCTACCATCCGCGTGGGAGGTAAGGGAGTGAAATCTAGTAAGTCTATTTTGACC
>JADDPR010000350.1 GCA_016781775.1 Rubrobacter sp.
CCTGGCTGACTTGGAGCGGCTGCAGGGTGCTGGGCGGGTGGTCTGTATCCATGTGACCCATGATGAGCACGATTTTCACGAGCTGACACCGGAGGAGGTCGCCGAGCGGCGGGTTGCTGCCTACGCTGAGGCCGGGCCCAAGGGCATCGTTGTCGAATATGAGTACGTCAATGATTGGAAAGGGCTGCACGATGCGCAATCTTAATCGGCGACTGGCCCAGCTTGAAATGCAGCGCCGGCCGGCGCCCGATGTGGAGGCTGAGCTCGCCCGAATGAGCGCGCAAACTACGGCGAAGTTTGCTGAGCTGGTGGAACGACTCCAGGGACAGTCGCCACATGACGGCATGTCTCAGATGGAGCGCTGGGCCTGTGAGCTCCAGACCGACCCGGCAAGCACCATTGCCGACATGCAGGCAGCCATTGCAGAGATGGCCGCAACGCAGGAACGAGATCCCTATTATCGTCACTGGCGCTATGGCGAGGCGTTGCCCACCCGGCGCTGGTGATATTGGCTCTTTTCTAGGACCGAAAGGACACACGACATGACCATGTTCAACCCGCTTGTTGGCGCCGATGCAGCACGACCGATGCGAGCCAAACCTCAGAGTGCTGCGGCTTGAGTACGTCAAGGCGCTCCAGCGCAAGATATGACTGATCGACATCGACATTGACAATTAGTACCACACAGGCGGGCGCTCCTGCTGCACGGCGGTACGACGCTCTAGGGCGGCCACTAGCATCGGGCTGGCACCGCTGCCGCTGGCGAAAAGGCAAGGTGTCGATCATCTTGAGGCTACATAGGTATCACGTTTGGTACTTCAATCCTTCGCCAAGTACCCTAAGGGTTAGATCTGGGTGAGGCAAAAGTTCCGTAACAGGGAGCGCGTGTCACCGTTATAAGGGTATCAACAGCAAACACAGCGACGGAATTAGCCGTCATATCTATCACCGCTGTTATCGAGGAGTTTTCCGTATGCGCTTCCGTATCCCTGCTCGCATCATCCCAGCCGCAGCGCTGTTGCTCGGCTCATCGTTCGCCCTCAGCCCGGCCCACGCCGCCAACCAGCGGCTCTGCTTCCCCGAGGTGGCTCCGATCATCACCGCCTGTATCGACGGTCGGTTTGCCGAGTACTGGCAGACCAACGGCGGCCTGGCGGTCTTCGGCTATCCGATTACCGAGGCGCGCGAAGAGGTCAACCGCGATACGGGTCAAAGCTACCTCACGCAGTATTTCGAGCGGCAGCGCTTCGAGCTGCACACCGAGAACAAGGCACCGTACGATGTACTGATGGGCCGCTTAGGGGACGACCAGCTGCGCCAGCAGGGAATTGATTGGCAGAGCTTGCCCAAGGGCGATGCTGCTGCTGCGCACTATGCGCCCGAGACCGGCCATGCCATTGCCAAGGAGTTCGTGGAGTACTACCGCACGCACGGACTCGACCTAGGGCAGAACGGTGTGAGCGCGGCAGAAAGTCTCGCCCTGTTTGGCTACCCCCTGTCCGAGCCGCGCGTCGAGACCAATAGCAGCGGCGACCGCGTCTTGACGCAGTATTTCGAGCGGGCTCGGCTGGAAGTGCACCCGGACAAGCCGAAGGAGCATCGGATCCTGCAAGGCCGCGTCGGCGATGAAGTACAGGAGGCGAAGGAGCAGGGCCGCCCGGCAGAGTTGCCGGCACCGCCGGTGAGCTGCCTCCCGACGCCGGTTGCGGCCGGGGAACGACCGGAGACGACGCCGGCGCCGCCTGCCTGCGTGCCGAGTGCGCCAGAAGCGGGTGACGCACCCCTCGGCGAGGGCCGCCCGGCGGAGACGCCGACGGCGCCTGAGCAAGGCCGCCCTGCCGAAACACCGTCGGCGCCTGAGCAAGGCCGCCCTGCCGAAACACCGGCTCCGGGCGGCGAGGGCCGCCCGGCGGAGACGCCGTCGGCGCCCGTGCAAGGCGAGCCCGCGGCAACACCGGTTCCAACTGACGCGGGTCAGCCGGCAGCAACGCCGACGGCCCCCGCGACGACCGCCCCGGCTCCGTCCGAGACGGCCACCCCGGTACCCTCGCCAGTCGCCCCCTCCGTACCTCGTCGCTAAGCTCCACTCCTGCTCGAACCTCCCAGCGTGCACCGCAACGCTACCCGGCGGGTAGCGTTGCGGCGTTCAGAAGTAAGATGACCCACACCAAGCTTGCATTCGGCAACCATACGACCAGCAGCGGATCGTATTGGGATCGGCGCCTGAATGGGGCGGAGGCGCGCTACCTACGCGCAAGTGAAGCGCTCGCACGCGTCCGCCCGCTGGCTATGCCGATGCCATTGCAGGTCAACATTGCCAACCAGCAGGTGAACACGGCC
>JADDPR010000451.1 GCA_016781775.1 Rubrobacter sp.
GACCAACTCCCACAAAGGTCGACAAAAGCCATCGTATAGCGTTGTGCAAAGGTATTGAGCCTCGGCCCGGCCGCCTCGTCCTGCGCCGTCGCGCCGGGCATCCTAGTGTCTTCTCGTCATCTCCGAACCTGGATGCAACAGAGGCAGGCGGCCCAACCGCACCGACTACCGCTAAGAACGGCGCATCGCGGTACAACCAACGGCCGGGACAGCGACATAATACGAGCAGTCTGATAATATTTTTAGACACATCTAAAAAACGCCGAGAGGAGGCGAGTGATGGAGGGGCGAGAGAACGGGGATCGTTTTCCGGAACTTTTCGGGCTTATCGAGGGGTACGCCGGGGGAGACGACGAGCGGCAGGCGATGGCGCTGAAGGTGATCGGCGGGGCATATCTGCCCTCCCTCGAGGCGCGGGGTTTGAGAGACGCCAAGCGCGTGGTGGACGATATCCTGGAGCGCCACGATTACTTTGTTCCGCACGGCAAAAGCGGAGGGGTGCATCCGCAAAGCGTGTACGCGGTCCTGAACGTCGCCAAGCACGGCGGCAAAGGGGAGGACCTGAAATGGGGAGCGAGCCGGTTGTTCAGGATGGTGGAGGCCCTGGGCAGGAGGGCGCGCGACGGTGAGGGTTACCCCAAGCACGCGGCGGACGCGGCGCTGTTGTCGGCGAGCCTGACGCAGCTGGCGCACGCGGCGCAGCAGGCCTCCAGGGTGTACGCGGAGGGCTCGCTGAATTGATAGCCGCTGCCCGCACACCCGTTTCGATATCCTGGGAAGAGCTTTGGACGGGGTAATTCTCTCCAGCCTTGGCCTATTTGCGGCGCTCTTTTTCGTTGCTTTGAACGGCCTGTTCGTCTCCGCGGAGTTCTCGTTCGTGAAGATCCGGGCCACCCAGGTGGAGCGGCTCGTGCAGGAGGGTCGGGCCTCGGCGAGGCTGGTGCAGGCGGCCACCCGGAAGCTCGACGCCTACCTCGCCGTCTGCCAGCTCGGCATCACGATCTCTTCCCTGAGCCTGGGTGCTCTGGGGGAGCCGGCCATCGCGAGCCTGATCGAGCCTTCGCTCGGGTCGGTACTGCCGGAAGACTTCATCCACGCGGTCGCTTTCGCCATGGGTTTCTCGATAATAACTTCCCTGCACGTGATCCTGGGAGAGCTGGTGCCGAAGAGCGTGGGCATACAGAGGCCCGAGGGAACCTCGCTGTTTATAGCGCCTTTCATGAGGGCGTTCTACTACCTCTTCCTGCCGCTCACCATCGTGTTCAACGGGGCGGGCAACGCCATAGTCAGGGCGTTCGGCGTCCTGCCGGCCTCCGAGGCCGAGGAGACGCACTCGGAGATCGAGCTGCGGACGCTCATCTCCCAGTCGACCCGCCGGGGTGCTCTTCAGAAGAGGGAAGAGGACATGCTGGAGGGGGTCTTCGAGTTGGGGGAGACGGTGGCGAGGGAGATAATGGTCCCTCGCCCCGACGTCGTGGCTCTGCCGGCGGAGATGCCTCTCGGCGAGCTGGCCAGGGTGGCGGCCGCGGGGAAGCACACCCGCTACCCGCTCTTCGAGGACGAGAACGTGGACCGGATCGTCGGGGCGATCCACGTGAAGGACGTGCTGCAAGCCGCGGAGGCCGCGGGTAGCTTCGAGGCCGACGTGGTGGCCCGCGACCTGATGCGGGAGCTCATCACCGTCCCGGAGAACCGGCTCATAGAAGACGTCCTGGCCGAGTTCCAGCGACGGGGGATCCAGATGGCGGTGGTCATAGACGAGTGGGGCTCCTTCGAGGGTTTGATCACCCTCGAGGACATCCTGGAGGAGATCGTCGGGGAGATCCGCGACGAGTTCGACGAGGAGGAGCCAATCGTCCGGAAGACGGAAGACGGCAGCTACTCCGTCGAGGGCCGGATACCGATCAAGGCGGTCAACGAAGTCCTCGGGTCCGCCTTCGAGAGCGAGGACTTCGACACCACCGGCGGTCTGGTGCTGGGGCTGCTGGGCCGCCCCCCGAAGGTCGGCGACGAGGTTGCCTCTGACGGCCACGTCTTCCGGGTGGAGAGCGTGGACGGCGCGCGGATCGCCCATCTCAACGTGCGAGACAACTCGTCCGGGAAGAGGCCGGATGCGCGGGGGAGCGACGCGCGCCGGATCTTCTTGCGGCCACAAGATGCGTCCCCGGCCGGGCACCAAGCCGTGCTTGCAAAGATCGAGGCCATCCTGAAGGACGGCCCGGACGAGGAGGTCGAGCTGGTCGCGAGCGGTCCGGCCTCGACCCTCACCGGGCATAGAAACGCGCTGCTCGGTCTTCTCGTGCAACGTGGCCTCGGCGT
>JADDPR010000045.1 GCA_016781775.1 Rubrobacter sp.
CCAGAAGCAGTCCAAAAGGAACCCGAACATGGACGAGGTCCGGAGCGTCCTCGGCGGCTACGTCCTCGGCTAACCGAAGAACAGCCAGTAAAGCCCGTACAGGAACGCGACGAGTATGGTCAGGGCTATCAGCACGATAAGAGCTTTCCCAGAGACGGGGAGCGTCCTCCATATGTCTCTGAGTTCCCTGCCGAAGCTCCTCAGCCTGACCTCGGACTTGTCGAGGAAGCGGGCGATGAACATGAATTCGCTCGCGAGCAGTGCGAGGCCTACAAACGCGCTACCGAAGCCGAAACCCGGGGCAGGGCCCAGAATGAGGCTCGCGAACACGAGCAAGACTCCGCCGACGATGTAGAGGATACTGCTCGGCGAGAGCCGGCTATGCTGCTCCTCGTGTCGCCGGTCGTAGCGGTCGCGGAAGCGGCGCCCCGGCTTGCTCTCCTGGAAATCCTGTAGGCTCCTCCTCATCCTCTCGATCATAGGGCTCTTTATTCCCCGGAAAGGCCTTAATTAATAATGCATCTCTACGGGGCTGCAGCGGGCTTGCGGTGTTCCGAAGTACGGGCATCGGGCGGGGCCCATGTTACGCTTCCCGTGTCGAGCGATGGTGGAAGGAGCGGGGCTTATGACGGAGAAGGCTACCTTCGGGGCGGGATGCTTCTGGGGGGTCGAGGCGGCGTTCCGGAAGGTCGACGGGGTGCTGGAGGCGACCTCCGGATACTCCGGCGGGTACGTAAAAGACCCGTCCTACGGCGACGTCTGCACGGGTGCTACGGGCCACGCGGAGGTTGTCGAGGTCGAGTACGATCCCGAGAAGGTCTCCTACGAGAAGCTCCTCGAGGTGTTCTGGAACGAGCACGACCCGACGCAGGTCAACCGCCAGGGCCCGGACGTCGGGACGCAGTACCGATCGGCGATCTTCTTCCACACCCCGGAGCAGGAGGCCGCGGCCCGGTCCTCCGTGGAGAAGGCGCAAGCGCGCTACAGGAAGCCTATCGCCACCGAGATAACGCCCGCCTCCGAGTTCTACCGGGCCGAGGAGTACCACCAGCGCTACTTCGAGAAGGGCCTACTCTCCCGCTTCTTCTCGTTCTAGGAGCGGTATCTCGACGTCTTCGGCTGGCAGCGAAACGGCGCTGGATCGCCCGCCCGACCGCGCCGGACACTGCTGCTCTCGTGGCCGGATGCTCAACGCTGGTGACCCGATGGGGAAGGGCAGAGAGCGACCAACACCATGAATGAGGCGCCGACCGGGGCCGACGCAGCCGTAGCTCCCTTCGGGCGGTTTCGTGAGACCGGGTCAGTTCGAGCTCAAGCCGCCGATGCCGAAGAGGTCGTCCTCGCCCCCGCCCGTTTGCAGGGCCTCTATAAGCTCGTCGAGCCCGCCCATCTCGACCCTCATTCCTCCCTCGCTCGCGGGGGGCGGGTCGAGGGCGACGTATTCGACCTTGCCCCGGCAGCCTTCGAGGACGGCGATGAGGCCCATGCCGGAGACCTCGACGGGCTTCCAGTCCGGGCCGAAGTCGGCGGAGTCGAGAAAGGCCTGGGCCCCTTCCGCGGAGGCGAAGAGGGGGAGGGCGCCGCGGTCGTCGACGGAGATCAAGAGCGGCTCGGCCCCCGAGGCGGCCTCCTGGAAGAGGAGCACGTAAGGGGGCTGGGGCGCTTCCCTGGCGGTCACTGGGCCTCTCTAGGACGGTCTCGGGGCCATCGTGACGAGGAGGACGAGGTTCTGCCCGCTCTCGTTGCGGACGCCGTGGGGCTCGCCGGAGCGCGCGATCACGGCGCTCCCCTGCCCGAGGTCCGACTCCTCGTCCCCGACGGTGAAGCGGCCCGCGCCCTCGAGGACGTAGTAGACCTTGTCCGAGCCCTCGTGGGCGTGGACCTTCTGGGCCTGACCGGGCAGGAGGCAGTAGAGATCGTAGAAGAGGTGAGGGGAGTCGAAGAGGGCGTTCTTCTTCATCTTCTCCTCCGAGAAGGCGACGGAATCTGCGAAGGATCTGATCTCCAAACCTGTCTCTCCTCGTCTTGCGTTGGGCGCGGCCCAACTCTAGCATCTCGGGCGGGGTCGCGAGGCCCCGGTCGGTGTTTGGTGCGGACCCGGACGACGGAGGTAAGATGAACGGTATCGAGGTAGCTCCCGAATGAGGTTCCCCATCACGACCCTGCGGCTGCCCGAATGGGTGGGCGGGTTCCTGCCGACCCCGAAGATGCCCTACCCGACCGTCGAGGACAGGATGGAGATCGTCGTCGGGCTCGCGCGGGAGAACGTCGAGCGGGGGACGGGCGGACCCTTCGGAGCCGCGATCTTCGACCTCGAAACTACCCGTCTCGTCGCCCCGGGCGTCAACCTCGTCGTCACCTCCGGGCTCTCCGTCGCCCATGCGGAGGTCCTCGCGATCTCGACGGCCCAGAACGTGCTCGAGCGCTTCGACCTCGGCGGCGAGGGGATGCCGCGCTTGGAGCTCGTCACCAGCGCCGAGCCGTGCGCCATGTGCTCCGGCGCCGCCCTCTGGTCCGGCGTCCGCGGCCTCGCGTGCGGAGCCCGCGACGAGGACGCCCGGGCCGTGGGCTTCGATGAAGGCCCCAAAGCCCCCCACTGGGACCGCTACTTTGAGGAGAGGGGCATCAACGTCGTCCGCGACGTCCTCCGCGACGAGGCCACGGCCGTTCTGAACCAATACGTCGAGAGGGGCGGCGAGATCTACAACGCCCGCAGGGGCGGATCGTAGGGCTGAAGCCCCGCAGCGCCTCGCGAGGTTCGAAGACGCAGTATCTCTGTCCGGGTAACCTACCGCGCTCCATCGATCCGATCCAATTACGAACAACCCAACGTACGGCTGTTCTCGAAGCCGGCAGGAAGACGCGGATGTACGGTCCTCCTCGGGCGGTCGAGAAACCTCGAACGTGGGAGCTTACGCTCCCCCATGTACCTGACCGTAGGCGGGCATGGGAGAGCTTGGGTGGTCGCGGCGCATGCGCGACCGTTTGGCGAGGGGGTGAGCGGGGTACCACTCGACATTTGCGGTTCGAGAAGCGATTTCCATGAATAGAGGAGTTGGACGATTTTGAGCGCGGTCCCCATCATCACCCTCAACGACGGTAGCACCATCCCGCAGCTAGGTCTCGGGGTCTACCAGATCAAGCCGGAGGACACCGTGCGGGCGGTGAGCCGCGCCCTCGAGATCGGCTACCGGCACGTCGACACCGCCGAGATGTACGGCAACGAGAAGGAGGTCGGCGAGGCCGTCCGCGCCTCCGGCCTCGACCGCGGCGACGTCTTCGTCACCAGCAAGCTCAACAACGGCTTCCACGAGCCCCGGGACGCCCGCGAGGCGTTCGACGCCACGCTCTCCGAGCTCGGCTTCGACTACGTGGACCTGTTCCTTATCCACTGGCCGTTGCCCACGCTCTACGACGGCGACTTCGTCTCCACCTGGAAGACGCTCGAGGGGTTCCACCGCGACGGCCGCGCCCGCTCGATCGGGGTGTCGAACTTCCAGATCGAGCACCTGGAGAAGCTGGCCTCCGAGACCGACACCGTGCCGGCGGTGAACCAGATCGAGGCGCATCCCTACTTCGCCAACGACGCGGTTCGCGGCTACGGCCGGGAGCACGGGATCGCCACCGAGGCGTGGTCGCCGATCGCGAAGGGCGGGGTGCTCGACGACCCCACGATCACCCGGATCGCCGAGAAGGTCGGCAAGACGCCTGCGCAGGTCGTCCTGCGCTGGCACATCCAGCGCGGCGACATCGTGTTCCCGAAGTCGGCGACGCCGTCGCGCATGAGGGAGAACTTCGAGCTGTTCGACTTCGAGCTCGGGTACGACGACATGGGCGAGATCACCGCGCTCGACCGGGGCGAGGAGGGCCGCACCGGCCCGAACCCGGACACCTTCGCCTACGTCCCGAGCTAACCCAAGAATAGGCCGGGAACGCATACGACGGGGGAACAACCCGGGATCGGAGGATTCCCCCGTCGCTGCAAAGCCCCGTTGCAACACGGCTTTGTGCCGTTAGCAACGGTGATTCTGACCTGGCAGGAGCAAGGCTCGGAGAGCTGCAGGGGGCCGTTCGTCTCACGAAGGACGCGCCGCCCGCTGCGAACGTCTCTCCCCGCGCGATCTCTTACGTCCCACGCCTGCGAGCGACCTGAAGTACGGCCACGTGGTGCTTCTCCACCCGCCCGCCAAAACCCCGGTCTATAAGCGTGGCGATCTCCGCGAGCAGCGCCTCCCTGCTCGCTTCGGCCAGCGCGATGTGGTCCGAGAACGTGCGAAGCAGCCGGAGATAGCGGTCTGTGTCGTAGGCTCGGTCCAGGGGTAGTGCCGGACCGCCACCTCCTCGAAGAGACCGGTCTCCAGGAAACCGCGATCCAGGGTGGTCGGTAGCTCGTCGGGGTCCCTGGGGCCGCCGACAAGCCCCGAGGCGTGCCGGCGATACGCCCCCTGCACCTCCCCGAAGAAGCCGTCGTGGCCGGGTCGTTCGACATGGACATTCCAGAATACCGCGGCACAGCCGCCCGGCCGGAGCACCGCGGCGGTCCTGGCGTAGCGAGCCTTCGGGTCCACCCACCAGAAAGACGTCGCGGCGACCACCATGTCGAAAGCTTCGGACCCGGGCTCCCACTCCTCGAAGGTTCGCTCTCTGACCTCCACGGCGTGCTTGAAGGCCGCCAGGTTGCGGCGGGCGATGGCGGCCAGGTTGGCGCCCGGTTCGAGGCATAGGATCCGGTAGCCGCGTCGGGCGAGCGGCAGCGTCGCCTTTCCGGTGCCGCAGCCGACCTCCAGGACCGTGCCCCCGTCATGGATTTCGCAGAGGCCGACCAGATCCTCGAAAAGCTCCTCCGGGTAGCCCGGGCGAGCCTCGTCGTAGAGCCGTGCCGAGAGATCGAAGGTGCGGGCGAGCCGTTCCCGGTTCTCACGCACCAAGGTATGCCTCCGGGCTCCGCCTCCTGTGGGATGGGCTTAGACCCGGAACTCCTTCGGGAAGTTCGTCAGGTTGCGGGAGCCGTCTTCTGTGACGACGACGAGGTCTTCGATGCGGATGCCGCCCACCCTCGGGTCGTAGAGGCCGGGCTCTATCGTGATGACGTCGCCGGGGGCGAGGGTCTCGTCGGCGGTCGAGACGCGGGGGGCTTCGTGGATCTCGAGCCCCACCCCGTGGCCGGTGCCGTGGATGAAGCCCTCCTGGAGGGGCTCGCCAGGCTTCTGATCGTGCTGGAGGGTCTTGTAGCCCTTCTCGTGCAGGATCTCCGAGACCTTGGCGTGGATGTCGCGGCCGTCGACGCCGGGGCCTATCATCGCGAGCGCGGCCTGCTGGCTCTCCAGGACGGCGTCGTACATCTTCTGCAGCTCAGCCGACGGCTCGCCCTTGACGAAGGTCCGGGTCATGTCGGCGTAGTAGCGGGTCTCCTTGCTCGCGGGGAAGATGTCCACGATGATCGACTCGCCCGCCCTCAAGGGGCCGTGCCCCTCGTCGTGCGGGTCGGCGGCCTGGGGGCCGCCCGCGGTAATAGTGCCGTCGGCGGAGCAGCCGCGCCTCAAGAGCTCGGCGTCGATCTCCGCGCGGAGAAGCTCGCTCGTGAGCGTCTCGCCCCGCCACCGGAGGGTGCCGTCGCCGGAGACCTCGGATTCCCTCAGAATCTCCACGGCGTGGGCGCACGCGGCCTCGACGGCCCGTTGCGTCTCCTCGATGTAGGAGATCTCCTCCCCCGTCTTGGCGCGGCGGAGGTCCGCGAAGAGCTTCGCCTCGGGCGTTACGGTGAGGCCCCGGGCACGCAGCTCGTCGGCGTAGAGGATGCCGAGGTCCGGGGGGACGGCGACCGGGGAGTCCTTCGCCCCGACCTCCGAGAGGAGGCCCGCCGCGGCGGCGGCCAGGGCCCGGCCCCCGCTCTTGAGCTCCTTGGCGAGGTCCACGACGCCGAGCTCGTCGAAGGAGAGAACCTCGTCGGCGCGCGCCTGCTTCTTCGCCCGGCCGTACTCCATCGAGGAGACGCCGAGGTAGCTCTTGCCCCCGACCTTCAAGCAGATCACGGGGTCGGGCGCCAGGAAACCCGACAGATGGTACGCCGCCGCGTCGTGCTGCGAGGCCCCTATTACGAGGAGCGTCCTGTCGGAAGAGCCCGCGCCGTTCTCCATGAGAATCCTCCCGAAAATAGAAAACACAGTTCGTGAGACCCATTCTACTACCGCCACCGTGCCGCCCCGCCGGGGTAGCGCCGAGGGCCGAACCAGCACGGAAGCTTGTATATAATCCTGCCCGGATGGGTGCCCCGGGAGACATGAGAAGCAGGGTCGAGAACGCCCTGAACAAGGTACGCCCGGCCCTCAAGGCCGACGGCGGCGACGCCCGCGTGGTCGAGTGCGACGAGGAGAAGGGCAAGGTCAGCATCGAGATGCTCGGCGCCTGCGGCGGCTGCCCCCTCTCCCAGCTAGACTTCGCCTACGCCATAGAGAGCCTCATCCGCCGCGAAGTCCCCGAAGTCCGCGACATAGTAGCCGTCTAGGAGCCGATCGGCCGGTCGGCACTTCGGCCTGTCTGCAAGCTCCTCCGACGGCGCATCTCAGCCCGCTAGAAGCAACATGCCTTCGGAGCAAATGCTTCAGCATGCGACAAGGAGCGCCTCTACATAGCATCGTTAGGAAGAGTCGAACAGCCGTTGCTTGGCGCAGCGTCGTCGCTCGCTGATACGAACCCGGACGGAGGGGCTGTGAAGTGCCGACCGGCTCCTGAGCTACTGTTGTTCTTGGCGGGTGGTGCGCAGGGCGTTGGGGGGGAGGGCTTCGCGGGCGGCGCTGAGGGCGTCGGTGGCGAGGCGTCGGTGACGGCGGAGCTTGAGGCGCCGGATGGGGCCGGCGCTCTTGGATTCCTCGCTTGCGAGGTGGGTCAGCGTGATCATGTCGTTGACGCACGCCCGGTAGCCGAGGGCGCACATCTCCACCTGCACCTCGGACGGGGAGGAGAGAAGGGACCGGCGGATCTCACCGGCGCGCTCGACGATGGCGTGCGAGAGTGCGCCGGTGTCCGCCTCCCGCTCCCCGCGGGCCCGATGCCCGACGATATCCTCCGGCGAGAGCCGCCTCGCGTTGTAGAAGGGGTCCGCGGCCCTGCGCTGGACCACAAGGTACGCCGCAGCACCCGTCAGGAACGCCGCCGGCGCAAGCAGGAGCGTCCACAGCGCCTCCGACGTGAGGTAGGAGACGAGCCCTATCGCCGCAACTTCCACTGCGATAAGGATGCCTACGTAATATTTGACCATCTCGATACACCTCCGCCACGCCGGTTCGCACCGGCCTCCTGCAGGATAGTCTAGTTTTTAGCGCACGGTTCCGCAAGCAGCCCCGCGCCAAAACCTGCCGTTTGTCCCCGCACCGCCCTGTATAATTCCCCTCGTGTCCGCTCCCGCCCCGAAGAACGTCTCCGAGTTCGACCCCGGTCGTCCCGCGAGCAGCCTGTTGGAGGTGCTCAGGGGCCTCTTCTTCGCCCCGAAGCGCTTCTTCGTGGAGTTCTCGGCCGACGGGCCTTTGCGGGCGCCCATCTTGTTCGTCCTGCTCGTGAGCGCCGTGAGCGCCCTCGTGCGGCTCACGCTCGTCGTGGTCCTTGGCTCGATCTTCGGGGACCTGGACGCCGGGGATCTCGGGATCAGCGCGGCGCAGGCGCTGCTTTACGTGGCCCTCTCGCCGGTGCTGGTCGGCCTCTTCGCGGCCGTTTACCTGCTCTCGTTGCGGACCTTCATGGGGACCACGGGGGATTACCGGCAGGTTTATCGGATGCTCGCGTACGCGTACGGGGCCCTGATCCTGCTGCCCTTCCCCGTAATCAACGCCTTCGCCTTCACTTACGCGATGCTGGTTCTGGTGGCCGTCGGCGTCCGCTTCGTCTACCGCGCCTCGTTTCTTACGGCCCTCCTGACGGCCCTCGTCGGCTACGTGCCATCGGCGCTCCTCTTTCTCACCCTGACGGTCTACGTCACCGGCTTCGTCTTCGGCTAGGCGCGGGGCGCGCCCTACCTTCCGCCGACGGCCCTATATTCCTTGATGTCCCTCTCGGCGCGACGGCGCAGCCCCTCGGGCAGCGAGGACGTTCCCTTCTTTCCGTAACGCTCCCTGAGGAGGCCGCAGGAGATCCTCAGGTACGCGGCCCTCATCTCCAGCTCCTCGGGCACGTCCATCTCGCGCGGGAAGATCCGATAGGCCATGTCCTCCTTGGAACCCACCCTGGGCGGCCCTCCCAACCCCCGGCGCGCCGCGAGCCGCCCCTCCCACCGTTCCCGCAACTCGAGCACGGATTCCGTGTCGGGGGCGACGTTGAGGGGGCCCGTCTCGAACCGGTCTTCGGGGGTGAAGCCGAAGGTCTCCTCCAGCAGCCGCGCGGAGCGGCGCGCCCGGGGTCCGCGCCGGCTGTTTAGATACTCGTACTCCGAACGGAGCAGGACAAGCTGGACGTCGTAGTAGGCGCCGAGGCCCCCGAGCGTCGGGCGCCGGGCGTCTAGCCCCTGCGCCCGGAGCGCCCGTACGAGGGCCGCGCGCCGCCTCCGGAACCCCGCGAGCCGCCAGCCGAAGATGCCGCCTCCCAACACTAGCCCCGCCACGACGGGGACGGCGGCGGCGTACGGTCCCGCCCAGGAGGTGCCCACGACGGGCGCCGAGAGGAGGACGGAGGCCCCCACGATGCAGGCCGCGGCGAACCCCGCCATCGTCGCCCCGCGTCCCCGGCCGGCGGCCCCGTCGTAGAGCCGGCCGAGCGCGTACCAGAGCCCGAGGGCGTCGTCCGATGTGGGCGAGGATTGCACGTGCTAAATTCTATCCTCCGTGGACCCCGCCAACCTCACCACAGGGCCTGCCCATCGCGTGGCGAAGCGCCTCGCGGACGTCCTCAACCCGTTCACCATCTTTACGGTGCTCTACGCCCTCGTGGCGTTCTCGGAGGCTCCCCCGGGGCCGGCCGTCCTGTACCTCGCCGTCGAGCTTCTTTCGGCGGCCCTCGTCGCCGGGTTCGTTCTCGTGCTCAGGCGACGGAGGCGGGTCGGGGACTTCTGGATCTCCAGCCGCAGCCAGCGCCTCGTCCCAGCGGTCTTCCTCCTCTCCACCTTCGCGGCGCTCCTCGGCGCCCTGGCCCTCCTGGATGCGCCCGAGAGGCTATACCTCGTAACCCTCTCGATGGGCCTCGCGAGCGCGGCGGTCGCCGCCGTGACGCTCGTTTGGAAGGCCAGCGCCCACTCGGCCGTCGCCGGACACGCCGCCGCGGCCGGTCTCTCCGTCCTCGTTCTCCCCCTGGGCGTGGTCTTCCTGCTCGTCGGACCGGCCGTACTCTGGGCACGGGTGACGACGGGGGCGCACACGGTCGTGCAGGCCCTCGCGGGGGCGGGGGTGGGGGCGGCGTTCGCACTCGCGTTCCTGGGTTAAGAGACCGCCGAGCCGAACGGTGCCGCGACTAACCGTTCTCGCGCCGGCGAGCCTTCTCCAGGTACGCCAACGCCTGCTTCCGGCTCTTGAGGTTGTGGCGGGTCTCGCC
>JADDPR010000483.1 GCA_016781775.1 Rubrobacter sp.
ACGTAGCGGGCGAGCCAGTTCGGACCCTCGGTCCAGTAGTCCCCGAAGTCCTCTATGCAAGTCTGAAGCGACACCATGTCGTTGCCGGAAGACGGAGGGTCCATGACCCATATTTCCGTCGGAGAGACCTCCAAAATATTCGTGACGGCATAGTTGTACACCGTGCCGTTGGAGTCGGTGAGCGTGATCTCGTCTCCCGCGCCGAGACGCGGCAGGTCGTAGAAGATGCGGTCGGAGGGCGTGCCGGGGTAGCCGACCCTGTGGCCCGCGATGTACGTGTTCGCGCCCTCCTGCCAGGGGAAGCCCGAGCTGGTCACGTGCTGAGTACCCGCCTCCAGCGCGTACTCGCTATCTTCGTTAATCACGGGCACGTTCTCGATGCCAAGCGCCGGAACCGTGAGGTACATTGTCGGGTCGTCCGGAGCTACGGCAACCTCGGCCTCGCGCTCCTCGGCGGCAGCCTTCTCCTCCTCGGCGGCCCTCTCACCAGCGGCGCGCTCGCGCGCGGCCTGCTCCTCCGCCCGAGCCTCGTCCGCGCGCTTCTCGGAGACCGCCGCCGGCGGCGTCTCGACCGCGGGCGTCTGGACCCGGTCTACCGGTCCGGAACTCCCGCCAAGGGCGGAGCCCAAGCCAAGGTAGGCCAGCCACCCTAGGGCCACGACAGCCACCCCAACGAAGATGTAAAAGCCCGTCCGCGGACGCCGTTTTTGCATCCGCCTCTGGGCACGCCGTCCCCGATGCTGTTTTTTGTCCATGAGCGCCATACAAAAATCTTAACAGTAGCTTATTGAAGAAGAAAGAAGAAAAACTAACTTTTAAAGGTTTATGAAAACTTGTTGTGCCTGCCTGGGGACGTGCGACCACGTGCACACGAGAGGCCCCGGGCGCGGGTTAATATCAAGTCCGTGCGGATGCTCAGAGAACATAGGGCCGACGTTTTGTCGTGTGCGCGTTGCTCCCCCGCGATACCCGGAGGGGTGGCGCCGGTTGTGGACGTTCCGAAGAAGGTGCGGGCGATGCTCGTCGCCCAGGCGCCGGGTGCGACGGAGGTCGTTACCCAGTCGCCGTTCACGGGGCCGGCGGGCAAGCGGCTCATGGGATGGTTCGAGAGGGCGGGGACGTCGCGGGAGGAGATCTACCTCTCCGCCATCGCCAGGTGTTTCCCGGGGAAGGCGAAGGGCGGCGGGGACCTCGTACCGCCTCGCACCATGATCAGCAATTGTCGCCCGCACCTTGCGCGGGAGCTCGAACTTTTGAGGCCGGAGCTCGTCGTGCCGGTCGGAGGCCTCGCCATAAAGGAGTTGCTCGGCATCGGCCGTCTCTCCGACGCCGTCGGCCAGGAGATCGTGCGCGATGGGATAACATACGTACCCCTGCCCCACCCGTCCGGGGCTTCGACGTGGCTGAACCGGTCCGAGAACAAAGAACGCCTGGCCGTCGCGCTTGGCCTTCTCGGAGATCGCATGGCCGCCCTCAGGCAGAGAGGAAGAGGGAGCATCAACCTTTGAACCGAGGTAGAGAAGGCATCGCGGAGCCGCGGAGCCGCGCGCGGGTGAGCAGCATCGTCGCGCGCGGCCTCAAGAAAAGCTACGAGAGCTTCGAGGCCGTCAAGGGCGTGGACTTCGAGGTGTACCGGGGGGAGTGCTTCGGGTTTCTCGGGCCGAACGGGGCCGGCAAGACCACGACGATGAAGATGATTTACGGGGCCGCCATCCCCACGGACGGCGAGCTCACGGTCGCAGGCCTCGACATCACGCGCGAGGAACGGGCCGTGAAGCGGCGCATCGGGGTCGTCGCCCAGGAGAACAACCTGGACGAGGACCTGAAGGTCAAGGAGAACTTGCTCGTCTACGGCCGCTACTACGACATGCCGAGGAAAGAAACCCTGCGGAGGGCCGAGGAGCTTCTCGAGTTCGTGGAGCTCACGGAGAAGGCCGACGCCGAGGTGGAGCACCTCTCCGGCGGGATGAAGCGGAGGTTGCTTATCGCTCGCGCGCTCATAAACGACCCGGAGATCGTCGTCCTCGACGAGCCGACCACGGGGCTCGACCCGCAGGCCAGGCACCTCGTCTGGGAGAGGCTCAGGGAGCTCACGTCGGAGGGGAAGACCCTGATCCTCACCACCCACTACATGGAGGAGGCCGCCCAGCTCTGCGACCGGCTCGTCGTTATGGAGGGCGGCAGGATCATCGCCCTCGGCTCCCCCGACGAGCTCGTCGAGGAACACGTGAGCCCGGAGGTTTTGGAGCTCAGGGCCGCCCCGGACGCCATGGGGGACCTCCTGCCCCTGTTGGAGGACCACTCCGACGCCGTCGAGCGCGCCGGCAACGCTCTTCTCGCCTACACCGCGGACGCGGGCGCCTTGCAGGAGCGCGTTCGTAACGCCGGCGTGTCCGTCGACAACATGCTCTACAGGAGGGCCGGCCTCGAAGACGTGTTCATGAGGCTCACGGGAAGGCGGCTGATCGACTGATGGGCGCCGTAAGGTTACCGTCGCCCCGCGGGACGTTTAGGGTGTGGCAGCGCAACGCCACCATCTTCCGGAAGTACTGGAAGACCGCCCTCCTGCCGAACCTCTTCGAGCCCCTCCTGTACCTCGCGGCTCTGGGCCTCGGGCTCGGGGCATTTATCCAAAGCGGCGGGGTCGGAGGGCAGAGCTATGTCCAGTACATCGCGCCCGGCCTCCTGGCGAGCAACGCGATGTTCGCCGCCTCCTTCGAGAGCACCTTCAACACCTACGTCAAGATGAAGATTGAGCGGGTCTACGACGCCATCGTGACGACCCCGGTCAACGTCGAGGACGTGGTCGCCGCAGAGTACCTGTGGGCCGGGACGCGGGCCGCGCTGTACGGGACGGGCTTCCTCTCCGTCCTGGCCGTGCTGGGCGTCGTCTTCGACGAGCCGCTCGTCCGGTCGGTCTGGGCGGTCTTTATCCCGCCGACGCTGCTCCTGATCGGGGTGATGTTCAGCGTCACGGGGACGCTCTTTACGAGCCTTATAGACCGCATAGACCTGTACGCCTACTACTTCACGCTGGTCGTCACGCCGCTCTTCCTTTTCAGCGGCATCTTCTTCCCCATCACGGACTTCCCCGCGCCGGTCCCCCAGATCGCCTGGTTCACCCCGCTCTACCACGCCGTGAACGCCTGCCGCGAGCTCGCAACCGGCCCCTCGTTGGGAGTGCTCGCGGACGTGGCATGGATGCTCGTCTTCACCGCGGCCCTCTTCCTGCTGCCCATCCACTTCATGCGCAAGAGGCTTATAAGCTAGTCGGCATTTCGGCTTGTCGGCAAAGGGCTGCTTGAGCTCTTCGCGCGAGCCGTACCCTTGGGTGGCAGGCCCGTGAGCTCCTCTGGTTCGGGGCTTCAAGCCGGTGGCTCTTGCCGACGGGTTGGAGTGCCGATCGGCTTACGGGCTTTAGTGCTACGATTTTGCGGTGATCGAGGAAAGTTACACCGTGCGTAAGGCCGAGGAGCGGGACGAGGCGGAGATTGCCGGCCTCGTCGTCGAGGGCTTTCTGGACAAGTTTCGTCCGATCTTCGGGCGTGGGATGGACCGCTCGGTCTGGATCATGGAGAAGTGGGTTCGCCTCGAGCATTCCATCGGTGGGGTCCGGTCGTTGGTAGTCGAGGTCTCGGCGACGGGTGAGCTCGCGGCGAGCGTCGGCGTGCGCGTAGGGGAGTCGGACGACAATGCCCTCTCCGGCGGGTTGTGGGAGGCGCTCGAGCGCTCCCTCGGCTTTTTGCGCGCCTCGTGGGCGGCGACGCTCCTCTCTTACCCCCGCTACGCCGCGAGCCCTCGTGAGGCCTACGTGGAGCGGCTGGTCGTCTCGCCCGGCTACCGCAACCTCGGCATGGCCCGCACCCTCCTCGACGCCTCCGAGAACCTCGCCCGCGAGACGGGGAAGGCCACGGTCGGCCTACACGTCAGCGGGAACAACGTACCCGCACTCAGGTTGTACGAGTCTTACGGGTACGAAGAGATCTCGGAACAGCGGTCGCGGCTTACGGGCTACTTTCTCGGCATCCGCAGCTGGCTGTACCTGCGAAAAGAACTCTAGGAGGGATTCGGAGGCAGCCCGAACCTCTAGCGGCCCTCGGGATCTTCTTCCGGGCTTTCGAGGTCGTCGCGCTCCGGGCGGTGGGAGCGCTCGCGCGGTCGGAACTCCTTCCACGCCTCGGGCCACTGGAAGAGGTCCTCGGGCACCTCGGAGGACGGCTGCCCCTCCCCCCCTTCCGTCGGGTCCTTCCGACGGCGCCGGACCCGGGGGCGATCCTCGCTCCCGTTGCTGGAGACGGCCTCGCGCCGGGCGTCGTCCGCCTCTTCGGGCTCGCCGTCGCGGGCTTCGTACTCGTCCTCGGGGGGGGTCTCCTCGTGCGTGTCGTAGCGGCCCTGGCGCTTTCGGATCACGTTCGGGGTGGTCGGGTCTTCCGCGGAAGTCTCGGGGACTTCGTCTTCGTAACGCGTGTCTTCGGCGGGCTCGTCTTCGTCCTGGAGCGGCTCCTCGACCATCGCCTCCAGGTAGCGGTGATCTCCGGTGAGGAAGGCGAGAATCTGGGCGTTGAACTCGCCGGTGCGCTCCAGCATGGGCAGGTGACCGGAGTCTTCGATGAGCACGACTTCGACGGTGGGGAGCGCCCTGGCCCAGTCCGAGGCGGCTTGAGGATCCACGATCTGGTCTTCCTCCCCGACGACGACGAGGACGGGCACCTTTATGATGCCGGCCTGACGGACGAGGCGGCCGCGCGAGAGCTCGCGCCGGGCGACGCTCAGGGTCTTGGTGACGGAGGCCGGCGTGGCCCTCCCGGCGTCGTCGATGGCTTCTTCCGTGAGTTCATCGGGATCGGAGACGAACGGGCGCATCCAGAGGCCGCGCAGAGGCCTCATGTAGCGGCCCATAAAGTAGAACAGGGGCCCGACGACGGGCAGGGTGGCGAGCCACAATAGGGTCGGCAGGTCCATCTGGTCCTCGTCGGCCGGGGTTGCGACGAGGACGAGCCTGCCCACCACGTCCGGATGGTCGGCGGCGAGCTTGACGGCCATGGCGCCGCCTATGTCGTGCCCGATGACCGCGGCCCGCGTGAGGCCGAAGTGGGCGCAGAAGGCGTACAACAGGCGGCTGCCGTAGCGGACGCCATACCCGGAGATGGGCTTATCCGACTCCCCAAAGCCGCTCAGGTCCAGAGAATAAACGGTGAAACGCTGCGCCAGGCGGTTGGCGAGGCGCTCCCAGACCCTGCCGGAGGAGAGCCAGCCGTGTACGAGAAGGACCGGCGGACCGCCGCCCGAGACGCGGTAGCGGATCCAACCGCCCTCGAGCTCCAGGTACTCCGTATCGCGCGCGCTGTCGACCTCTTCCGTCCGCCGCCCGAGAGCGACGGACGCCGCGAGCAGGACGCCCACCAGCAACACCAGCACGATGATGACTGCGCTCATGACCGAAATGATAACCCAACCCGTCACCCCAAACACACGGCCGGAGCCGATCGGGCCGGGACGCGTCAGGGGCGCGGGGCGCCCGTCCGGCCCGCCTTCTCGCGGTCTCCTTCGGGGCCCGTCCCGCCCGTGGTGGTCCCCTCGCGGTCCCCCGCGTCCTCCGGCGCGGGGGCGGCGCCAAGCGGTTTGACGTAGAGCTCGTCCAGGAGGACGGTCACCACGGCCGCGGTCGGGACGGCGAGGATGATGCCGGCCAGGCCCAAAAGGTCGCCCATCGCGAGGACGGCGAGGATCACCACCACGGGGTGGAGCCGCACGCTGCGGGCCATCACCATCGGGGAGACGACGTGCGCCTCGACCTGGTGAATAACCACGTAGACGACCATGACGAGGAGGGCCTTCGTCGGGGAGTCGACGAAGGCGACGAGGATCGGGGGAACGGCGGCGATTATGGGGCCGAAGAACGGCACGATCTCCAGCACGCCCGTCAGGACGGCGAAGGTGAAGGCGAACTCCACGCCGAGGATGACCAGCGAGATCCAGGTGAGGACGAAGATCAGGGCCATCGCCGCAAGCTGGCCGAGAATCCAACCGGAGACCCGCCGCCTTATGAGGTCCAGAATCTCCTCGACCCGCCCGCGCCTGTTCAGCGGGAAGAGCGCCAGGATCCCGTTGAGGAGCGGCCTGGGGTTGGAGACCATGTAAAGAGCCATGACCACGGCCCCCAACGCCTGCAGGAGGAGTCCGGCCCCACGGGTGGTGATCCTCCACAACTCGCCCGCTCTCTGAATAACCTGCTGAACGGCCTCCGTGAGGTCGAGGCTCGCCACCCCCCCGGGACCGCCCCCGCCCAGTGCCGGGTAACGCTCGCCCATCCCCTGCACGTAATCTTGCACCCTGCGCGCCACACCGGGAGCCCGGGTTACAAACTCCCCGCCCTGATCCAGCAAAAGCGGCACCACGATGTAGCCGAGAAGCCCGAACGCCATGACCACGCCCAGGACCACCGCGACGAGCGCGAGGGTACGCGGCAGGCCCAGCCCCACCAGGAAATCCACGGCGGGGGCCAAGACCAGGGCAATGAGCAGCGCGAGGACCAGGACCTCCACGACCCCGATCAGCTCGTAGAGAAGCAAGCCCCCGGCCACGAGCAGCCCCAGGACGAGCGCGAAGCGCACGGATTGCAAAAGACCCGATCCCAAGACGCTAGCCTACGACGCGGTGGCGACCGATGCCCGCGCCGGTATCAGGAGCCCCAGCGGCTGCCGACGACCTGCCGGACGAGGTAGGAGGCGACGAGGGTCGAGACGAGGGAGAAGCCCGCCTTCAGGAGCGCTTCCTTGACGTCGTCCCTCACGCCCCGCACCTCGGGCTCGTCGATCAACTTGTCGGCCAATCTGCTCGCCAAAGCGTAAGCAATGCCGCTCGACAGGATCGTGATCAACCTCTTCTGCGTTTCGTCGTCCACCGCAACACCTCCCACCTCGGTCGCCCACGCGGCCCGGGCTACCTCTCCCGGACCCACGGCACACGATTCTAACGCCAAACGTTCCGGGTATACGGCGGGCGTGAGCGCGGCGGTGTGAGCCTCCTTCAGCTGGCCTTCGCGGCTTGTACGTGCGCGGCGCCCATGCGGTACAGATCGCCGAGCTGAGTCTTGAGGGTGTCCCGGCAACAGAACTCAGCGTAGCAGTCCACGCAGTAGACGACCTCGTCCGGGCGGCCCGGGTGCAGGTCGTGCTCCATCATGAAATCCAGAAGCTCCCGGAAGCCCTCGCCGACCTGGTCCACGAATTCAGAAAAAGAGATCTTGCCGCAAATCAAGCGTCCACAAGCATCCGAGACCTCGATCCTCCCTAAACGGCGGTTTGTATGCCGCACTATGATTCCGGGGATGATCTCCTCGACCCCCAACTCCTCCTTCGCCACTACGGCCCCTTTCTAGCCCCGTAAGACGAGTAGTCCATAAGTTGTCCCCATTTGTTTCGGCCACCCCTAACTGGCCAATACGTAGAGTCTACGGACGAGAAGTCGCTTTGTAAAGTACCTCACCTTTCGGGTAGGGCTATGTATACTCGCCGCCAAGTATGCCCCGTGCGGCGAGGAGGGATCGGAGCTTGCAAGGACGGGACGCGAGAGGTCCAACGGAGGCCCCGGGGGGCGCCCGGGTGGTGGTGGTCGGCGCGGGGTTTGCCGGAGGCTCTTTCTTGAGGACCCTTCCCGCACCCCTCAGGCGCCCCGGCGAGACGCTCCTTATAGACCGCGCGGACGAGCACACGTTTATACCCCTGATCCACGAGGTCGCCGTCGGGCGCGTTCACCCGGATACCATACGCCTCCCCATCTCCCCCAGCCGCGGCGCCCCACACGGCTTCCTGCGCACGCAGGTCGCCGGCGTCGACCTCGAGGGGAAGGTACTCCGCACCGCCTCCGGGGACGTCCGCTACCGGTACCTCGTCCTCGCCCCCGGGAGCGTCGCGGCCCCGCCCCCCGAGAACCTCCGGGACGGCTTCCAGACCTTCTGGAGCCTGGGCGACGCGCTGGAGCTTCGGGGTGCCTTGAACGAGGCCTGGCGGGAGGCGTTGCGGGGAGGGTCGAGGCCCGGCGATCTCACCGTCGCCATCGTGGGGGGAGGGGCCACCGGGGTCGAGCTCGCCTCCGAGATCGCCGTCCTCTTCGACTACCTGAGGAGGCGGACCGTCCGAAAGCCGGCCGAGGAACCGCGCGTGGTGCTGTTCGAGGCCACCGACCGGCTGATGGGCTGGCTGGACCCGTTCTTCCATCGGGTCGCGATGGAAGAACTCGGCCGGCTCGGGGTCGAGGTGCGGCTGAACACTCCCGTGCAGAACGCGGACGACTCCGGGATCGCGGCGGACGGAGGGCGGCTTCCGGCGCGCACCCGGATCTGGGCCACCGGGGTGCGGGCGGCCCCTCTCGTTCGGGACTTGCCCGGCGAGCACGATCGGGGCGGCAGGGCGCGGGTGACGGAGCACCTGACGCTACCCGACCACCCCGAGGTGTACGTCCTCGGAGATGGCGGGGCATACGAGGACCCGCACCTGGGACCCCTGGCCCCGGTAGCCTCCCTCGCCGTACAGCAGGGGCCCTGGGTCGCCCGGGACCTCAAGCGCAGGCTAAGGGGCGCGAGCTCCCGCAGGGGACGGCCGCCTTTCCGCTTCTTCGACCGGGGGTACGCCGTGAGCCTCGGCCCGGAGAGCGGAGCCGCCGTGGCGCTCGGCGCTAGGCTCAGGGGACCAGCGGCGCAAACGCTGTACAGGAGCATCTTCCTGTACTACATGAAGAGCCGGAGGGGACGCCTCCTGACGGGGGCGGACTGGGCGATGGAGCGCGTGGGACGTGTGGGTTTCGACGCGCAGGAGGCGGACCGCAGACCGAGCGGGCCTAGAGAACGCTAATCCTTCGCGGAAGCCTGTCGGGCGAGGTGCCGCTCCACGATCTCGGGGACGTCCGCGGGGCTCACATGGGTGTACCAGACGTCGTCCGGGAAGACGAAGACCACCGGGCCCTCCTCGTGGCGGCGGCTACAGCCGTTGCGGAGGACGGCGGAGGCGGGGAGACCGAGCCCCTCGACCTCCTCACGGAAACGCTCGAAGAGCTCGCCCCCGCCCTTGGCCCCGCAACGTCCCTCGCCGGGCGTCGCGCAAACGAAGATCTTTCGTAACCCTGCCACGAAACATATTGTAAGCCGCGAGCGCCCGACGACAATCGGGTTTCGGGGATCCAGCCCCGTCCTTGTCCGGTCGTGGTGGCGCGCGTGAAGGCACGTCGCGCGGAGGGCCGGTCACTGCCCTCCGCGGAGCTTCCGAGGGCTGCTAGAAGGCGAGCGGCATCGAGGTGCCTATCTCCTGTTCCTGCTGGCTTATGCGGCGGGCCTGGCCGCTCTGCTTGCCGGCGTTGGCGACGGTCTCGGCGACGGCCGGGGCGACGCGCTCGTCGAATACCGAAGGGATCACGTAGTCCTCCGAGACCTCCTCATCGGAGATCACCTCGGCGATGGCGCGGGCGGCGGCGAGCTTCATCTCCTCGTCGATCTCGCGGGCCCGGACGTCGAGGGC
>JADDPR010000365.1 GCA_016781775.1 Rubrobacter sp.
ACCGCTACTGGCCGGCGTTCTACCTCGTGGACGCGGACGGCTTCGTCCGCTACCGGCACTTCGGCGAGGGCGCCTACGACGAGACGGAGGAGAAGATCAGGGAGCTTCTGCTCGAGAAGTAGGAGGCTCGAAACTAAGGCTTCCTGATGAATGCGCCGAAGATCGAGGCCGCCCGGAATGCCGGCCGACGCTCCGAAGAGGGGCACACCGCGGACGTCCCCGCGTTGCTTTTCGGCGTCCTCACCTTTCGGATTCGCCACTCGTCCCGGACGAGGAGAAGACGCGTCGTAGGGTGTGGCAGATGGTGATGAAGGGTAACGAGCCTTCACGACAGAACTTTGAGAGGATATGGAGAAAACAAATGCCACACCCGAAGGAACGAACTCCCGACTTGACCTCCCAGGGTGCCCCGAGCCCGCTGGGAGATCATAGTCAGCTGAGCGAGTACAACTACGAGCACTTCCGTCCCAAGCACCTCATCGCCGACCTCTGGAAGACCGTAAGGGGCGAGGGGATACAGCCCGGCGAAGAGGCCCCGGACTTCGAGTTGGAATCGACCGAGGGGGAGAGGGTGCGCCTGAGCTCCTTGCGCGGCCGCCCCGTTGTGCTGCGCTTCGGCAGCTTCACCTGACCGCTCACCACCGGCGCGGTCGCGCCGTGGAAACAACTCTACGAGCGCTACGGCGACCGGGTAGAGTTCCTCGACGTCTTGATCCGGCAGGCGCACCCCGGCGAGGAGCGCGCGCCGTACCGGAGCTACGAGGAGAAGCTGGATTCGGCCCGCGAGTACGGGCGCGAGGAGGACATCCCCTACACCGTGCTCGTCGACGACTACGCGGGGACCTGGCACCGGGCCTACAGCTCCGAGATGACCGACCCCGTCTTCCTGATCGACGAGGACGGGCGCGTCTCGTTCTACCTGATGTGGGCGCACGCGCCGACCTTGAAGCGGGCCATCGACGAGCTGCTGCAACGTGGCGGCCGGGGGGTGGTCGCCGGCGGGATCGACCGAATGCTCCACCTCTTCGTCTCGTTCGTGAACGGCTACCACGGCCTCAGGCGGGGCGGCAGGCGGGCGGTGCGCGAGTACAACACCGGCGCGTTCGGGGCCGACGCCCTGACCTTCCTCGGGAGCAAGGCCAAGCCTGTGCTGGCGCCGCTGGCGCTGCGCGCCGAGCCGCTGCCCGCGGCGGCGAGGCTGTCCCTCGTTGGCGGCGCGGCGATCGCCGCGTTGGGCGCGCGGTCCCTCCTGCGCCGCCGCGGTTAGGCCCCTCTTCTCCGTGGATCCGCTATTTAAACTCATCTCCACGGCCGCGGCGGGCACCGTGGACGTGTGGGTCGGGATCATAACCGGCGTGGCCCTGGTGCTGGGGCCTCCCCCCTGGGAGCTCCGGTAGGATAGGCTACCGCGACGACCAGAAGCACTTCGAGTTCGAGAACTTCTACGACGAGTACGCCAAGCCCCGGCAGGAGCGCCGCCTGCCGATGGAGCACCGGCCGTACGAGAGAGGCGTAGAAGTTTATCGGCGCTGGTGGGAGTCCAGCCTGTAAGCCGCCCAGAGCGGGTGCCATGACGCCTCTCGCGCCTCACGGCGGCGCGCTCGACAGAGGCGCGTCGAGGCCCCAGGCGTACAAGTTCTCCGGAAACACGTGCTGATCATAGGAGAAGGATCGGATGCCGACGCGAGAGCTGCTTTCGGAGGCCCGGCGTTCCCACTTCGCCGGGATCCCCGACATGGCCGAGCGAGAGCTTGCACGCCACCACACCCTCTCCGAAACGGACCTCGCGGCCATCGCCGTCCGCCGAGGCGCCGCCAACCGCCTCGGCTTCGTTATGTAGACAGTAGCCACACGACGCCCGTCGACCCCGGCTTTCTGTCGGCATGCTAACCGCCGTTCTGGTCCCCTTCAACGGGCTCACCGAGCTCGCTCAGCAGTTGCTCGATGCTCCTCACCGTGCATCGGTGTCGCTCGACCTCGCGCTCCCACCCGTTGGAGATGGCGTCCTCGATGAGCTCGAACTCCCTTTCCCTCCTCCGCCTCAGACGCGGGACGTACTCTTTGGTGGTCACGAACTTGGGGCAGTTGAGGTACAACTCGCACTCGCACGGGCCCTCCTGGGGGAGCCTGAGGCAGCGCCCCAGCTCCAGCTCGGTCTTGAAGAAGTTGCGCTTGACCCGCTCCACCTCCTCCTCGGGCATCCCGTCGCGACGCAGGGTCTCCGCGATGGGGCCCGCAATGGTGGCCCCGGGACCGAGCACCTGCTGGTAGTCCTTAAGCACCTCCCGGTCGCCGATCTGGGCGTAGACGACG
>JADDPR010000345.1 GCA_016781775.1 Rubrobacter sp.
GTCGTTTGTGATCAGCCCATCTAGGCCGGTTTCCGGATCATCGGCCCTCCATTCCGGGCTCCCCAAGGCCGGGACGTCGCCCCTCGCCCGGAGCCGGCGGCGGCTCGGCCGTGAACGCCATGCCCGGCGCGGGACCCGGGCGAGGGGCGGGGCGGCTCGACGCTACGGAGCGGTCGGCAAGGGAGGCCACGACGCAGGAACACTGGTCCCCGGAGACGTTTCGGCCTCGTCGTTTCTCCGGGCTTGTCCCCCTCGACCGAAGGGAGCGCCTGACCGTCTGCCTCGCCGCGCGGGGCCTCACTTGCGCTTCTCCGGGGCGGTTCGACGCGGAGGAGAAGGGGCACGAGCAGAGCAGGTCAAGGGCGCCTCACCCGCCCGCTTGCTGCAGGGACGCCTGCGGCTCGCGCCGCCCGACACGAAGGGCTTACTTGCAATCAAGATAAAGAAAACCCCTCCCTTGCCGAACACTCGACGGAGCATTTGCGGTTCTGACTGCTCCGTTAACCGGGCGCAGACCGGGCGCTGGCTTGGACGGAGCCCGCTGCGGGTAGCCTCCTGTGGACGAGAAACGGAGCCTCCGGAAGGGATAAGTTCCCGGGCTGCGAGGAGTTTTCTTTACCGAGGAGGGGTTTTATGAGAGCCGTGATCATGGCCGGCGGGCAGGGGACGAGGCTGAGGCCGCTGACGAGCGACCAGCCGAAACCGATGATCCCCGTGGCGAACGTCCCGTGCATGGAGCATATAATCAACCTCTTGAAGCGCCACGGCTTCGAGAGGGTCGTCGTGACCCTCGAGTACATGCCCGAGGTTATCCGCGGCCACTTCGGGGACGGCTCGCCGTGGGGCGTAGAGATGGAGTACTCCGTCGAGGAGGAGCCTCTGGGGACCGCTGGCTCGGTGAAGTACGTCGAGGGCAAGCTCGGGGAGCGGTTCGTCGTGGTCTCGGGGGACGCGATGACGGACGTGGACCTCGGGGCGGTCGTCGGGTTCCACGAGGAGCGCGGCTCCGAGGTGACCCTGGTGCTCAAGAAGGTCGACGACCCTTCGGAGTTCGGCATAGTCGTCCTGGGGGACGACGGGCGCGTGCAGAGGTTCTTGGAGAAGCCGGACGAGGACGAGGTCTTCTCGTACACGGCGAACACCGGGATCTACGTGGTGGAGCCCGGGGTGCTGGACGAGATCCCCTCGGGCCAGGAGTACGACTGGTCGAAGGAGCTCTTCCCGAAGCTCCTCGACGAGGGCCGTCCTGTCTACGGCTACGTGATGGAGGACCCCTCCTACTGGGAGGACATCGGAAACATCGAGCAGTACATGGACGCCCAGCGCGCCGTTCTCGACGGCGAGGTGCGGGGCGTGAAACCGCCCGGCGAAGAGAAACACGAGGGCGTCTTCGTGGGTGAGCGCGTGGAGGCCGATGAGGAAGCGCTCGAAGCGCCGGTGGCGTTGGGGGACGGCGTAAGAATCTCCCCCGGCGCCCGGGTCGGGCCGTACGCGATCCTCGCGCCGGGCGTCTCCGTGGCGGCGGGGGCGACGGTGGTCCGGAGCACCGTCGCCGAAGGGGCAAAGATCGGCGAGGGCGCGCAGTTGGACGGCGCCCTCGTCGGGCGCTCGTGCGAGATCGGGGCGGGCGCCAAGCTCGGGAGGGGATGCGCCCTCGGAGACGGGGTCGTGGTCGGCGAGGGCGCCACGATCTCGGCGGGCGTCAGCGTGTACCCCGGCGAGAAGATCCCCGACGGGGCGGAGGTCTCGGAGGACGTCGGCGGGGACGACTCCTAGCCAGCGAGGGATCCGTCCACCGTGACTGCATGCGGTGCGCCCAAGCGGGTAAGAGAGACGGAAGGGTTGGCGGAGATCGGGGTTCGTGCCGGTCCCCGCCGACCGTACCCCAGGCTCGCAGGGAGGAGAAGGCAATGGCGATGCAGGGCAGGGAACTCCTCAGCAAGCACTACGACGGAGATCGCCTTACCTACGGGGAGGTCCGAGACCTCGGCATGAGGGTCGTAACGGAAGACGGGACGTCCGCCCCCCGGCCGGAGTTCCGGGGCGAGGCCTTCCGCCGCTCCGCGAACCGCGACGCCGGTGGCTACGCGGCGCGAAGGATCGAGGAGACCGGGCAGGACGCGGCCCCGGCCTATCGGCAACTCGCCTGACGGGGGGGACCGGGTCTTGAAACTCCTCGATGGTTTATGGAGGGTCGAGCGGACGGGCGGTCTTCTGCCGCCCATGATCGGGGTGCGAAAACGCGTGCGGGGGGAGAGGGGCGAGACCCTGATCGGGCCCCTGTTGCGGTGGCCGTTCCGGCTCGAGGATCGTGCCGAGCACGTCGCCCTGATCTACGACCCGCCTTTCTCCTCCTGGGTGGACGAGCTGCGGCCCGAGGAGGCGGACGCCTGGTCCGGGACGGCGACGCTTGCGGGGCGCGAGATAGGGCGTTTTCGCATGGTCCGCATCGACCGAACGTAAGCAGTGATGGCCCGAAGGAGGGAGAGATGGTGCAGAACGACGGGCTGCGGAGCAAGCTCATCGAGTACGTGCAGAACGTCCACGCCCTGGAAGGCAACGTGGTGTTGATGCTCGACTCGATCGTCTTGACGACGCGGGATGAGGAGCTCAGGGAGATGTTTCGCGTGCACAGGGAGGAATCCCGGCGCCAGCAGGAGAGGCTCCGCGAGCGCCTGGAGGCCCTTGGCGGGCTCGGCCTCGCCTCCCTTCGCAAGAACGTCTCGGCGATAGCGTCGGCGCAGGCGAAGGGCGCCTTCGACGTCTTCCGGAGCGACAAGCCGGTCCAGAACGCTCGCGACGCGTTCGTGACGGAGCACCTGGAGATAGCGTCCTACGAGATTCTGGAGCGGATGGCCGAGCGCGCGGGCGACGAGGAGACCGCCCGGGTGGCCCGCGAGCACCGCGCCGAGGAGCAGGCGATGGCCCAGAGGATCGCCGAAAACTGGGACCGGTTCGTGGACCTCGCGCTGGAGGAGGGGAGATCCCGGGCCTGAGCGAGCCTGGGGAGAGGCCCGAGCTCGTCGTTTTCGTGGGGCTGCAGGCCTCGGGGAAGAGCACCTTCTACCGCGAACGCTTCGCCGAAACGCACGAGCACGTCAGCAAGGACCTCTTCCGCCACAACAAGAACCGTGGCCGCCGGCAGGCTCAGCTTGTCGAGGCCGCGTTGTCTTCCGGCCGCTCCGTGGTGGTGGATAACACGAACCCCACGCCCGAAGACAGGGTGCCCCTGATCGAGCACGCGCGCGAGCACGGCGCGCGCCCGGTCGCCTACTACTTCGAGTCGGAGACGCGCGATTCAAGGGAGCGCAACCGGGGCCGGGAGGGGAGGGCGCGAGTGCCGGACGTCGCGATCTACGCCACGGCCAAGAAGCTCGTGCCGCCCTCGCGATCCGAGGGATTCGAAGAGGTGTACCGGGTGAGGATCTCGGAGCGTGAGGGCTTCGAGGTGCTTCTGTAGAGCGAGAGCTCCTAGCTGACGCGCGTGTAGGTGCCGGTGGCGAGGGCGACGACCTCGTCGCTCTCGCGCTGGGTGACCTCGGCCTCGACGATGGTGATGCGCTTGCCGCCCTTGCGGACCTTCGCGGTGCAGGAGAGCGTGCCCGGGTTCCCCGGCTCCAGGTAGTTCACCTTGATCTCGATGGTCACCGGCCGCTCGTCTTCGCCGGTCATCGGGTTGAGGGCCTCGGCCATCGCGACGTCTATAAGCGTCGAGACCGCGCCCCCATGCACGGTTCCACCGGGGTTGAGGTGGCGATCTCCGGCCCGCAACTCCACGACCGCGCGGCCTTCCTCGGCCTCCGTGAGCTCCAGCCCCACAAGTTCCCTGAATCCTCCGTCTTGAGTCATGAGCCGGATTCTACCCCCGCCCCGAACGACCAAACTCGGGCTACGCAGAGGCGCGGAGTAATGGCCCTGGCACCGTCTGCGGGGCCGTTTCGGCCGGCGCCCGCCGGGGAATCGTAGGCTGTACGACCCGAGCGAAACGAACGGGAGAAAGGGGCAACGGGATGGCTCAATGCGAGGTTTGCGGCAACGACTACGACGGGGCCTTCGAGGTCACGTCCGCTGGCACGACGCACGTTTTCGACAGCTTCGAGTGCGCGATACACGCCCTCGCCCCCGTCTGCGAGCACTGTGGCGTCAAGGTTATTGGCCACGGCGTGCAGGCGGGCGGCTCTTTTTTCTGCTGTGCCCACTGCGCGCGGATGGCCGGGAACGAGGGGGCGCAAGACCGCGTCTGAGGTGCAGCCAGCATTGGAACAGCGAACCTGGGGGTGGTTGACGTGACGGATACGCGATTCGCCTGCTCGGTGTGCGGGACGGTCTTCTCGGACCACAGGGCGCAGGTGAACCCCGTGGTGCAAGAAGAGGACGAACTCTCCTGCCCGAACTGCGGCTCGGTCAACTTCGAGCCGTACGAGTTCGACCCGGACGCGCCGATCGTCGACCCGCTCGCAGGGCCGAGCGACGAGGATTATGCCCCTTGAGGGAGGAAAGCTCGTAGCGGAAAGGGAATTGGGGGCGGCAGAGGCGAGGGAGTAGGTATCTTTGCGCGGGGAGGCGTTTCTCGAGGATCGGGCGGACGCGGGACGTCGTCTCGCCGCGGGGCTGGCCGGCTACGGGGACGAGGACCCGATCGTGCTCGCCCTGCCACGGGGAGGGGTGCCGGTCGGGGCGGAGGTCTCGCGCTCTTTGGGGGCGCCGCTCGACGTCTTTATCGCGCGCAAGCTCGGGGCTCCGGAGCAGCCCGAGCTCGGCATCGGCGCCGTCGCTCAAGGGGGCGTGCTGGTCTTGAACGAGCGCATAGTCCGGGCGTTGGGGCTCTCGGAAGAGCACGTAAGGAGGGCCGCCGAAGAGGAGCTTCGGGAGGTGGGGCGTCGGCTACGCCTCCTCCGCGGCGAGCGGCCCGAGCCCCCGGTGGACGGCCGGACGGTGATCCTGGTCGACGACGGCCTCGCTACCGGCGCGACGGCGAGGGCGGCGGTTGTGGCCATGAGGGAGCGGGGTCCGAGGCGCATCGTCCTCGCCGTGCCCGTCTGCCCCCCGCGGACGGCGGAACTTCTGCGCCCCGAAGTCGACGAGCTCGTAGTCCTCCGGACCCCCAAAGACTTCTACGCCGTCGGCTCCTACTACGCGGACTTCGAGCAGGTCACCGACGAAGAGGTCGTCCGCCTGCTGGAGCAGGCGCGCACCGAGAGGGGCGAGCCGGGTCCGGGTGACGCCTCCCAGCGTTAGGGTTCGCCCGGAACTTTTGACGCGCCAACACGTGGAGCCGGTGGGGCGGCTGACCGTGCAGCCCCTCATCGGACGACGTCTTCCACCCGTTACGATTCGTTGGCCCGGAGCGAACGACCGATCTTGCCCCGATCGGTTTAGCGCCATTCGCAGCGGTTTGCGATGGCTTGGCCCGCACGGTCTGGATCCTGGTTGGAGCGGAACCTAATCAGGATACGGACGGTGTGCGTGCCAGGTCCCGATCGGTCACGGCGTAGAGGACCTGGTCTAGCACGACGCCCTCTTTGATCGCGCTCCGGCGCATCGTCCCCTCACGAACGTAGCCGCACTTCTCCACGACGCGAATCGACGCGGTATTGTTGGCGAGGGGGACGGCGAAGATGCGCGTGAGGTCGAACGCTTCGAACCCGTATTCGGTCAGGGCCCGCACGGCGGCCGTGATGACCCCTCTCCCCCAGAAAGCCTCTCCGAGCCAGTACCCGATCTCCGCCGAACGGCGCTCTATGTCGCCCCTCAGCTCGAGCCCGATACCGTCGGCGGCCTCCCCATCGACCTCTATAGCGAACTGCGTCTGCGGATCCTGCCGCCCGGCGAAGGCGACCCACCACTCGGCATCCGCGTGGGTGTAGGGGCGCGGGAAGCGATCCCGCAGGCTTCGCCAGACCCCGTAGTTGTTGCCGTGGCGAACCAGCGAGGGCTCGTCGCCCTCCCTCCAGGGTCGAAGCACGCAGTGCCCGCAGTCGAGCCTCACGCCCCTATCCGCGGCACCCATCATAGGACTGTACTCGGCAACGAGTGGGCCTCCATGACCGCATGATGCCCGAAGATGCGCGGGGATGCCTTCCGTGGCCGTTACGCTCCTCGTTTTAGCCGCGCCGGTAGGAGGCCGAAGGCGATGATGCGAGCCGGAAGGGCCCGCAAGACCGGTAGGCGGAGCAGGAGCCGGACCATGGGCGGCGGGGAGAAGGGCTCGTCCGAGCCGAGGGCGTTGGCGAACACTTTTCGTTGGATCAGGGCCTGGAAGGTCTGGATCACGCGTGTCGGCAACTGCCGTTTGCGCTGGACCGCCGCCACGTGGCGTTGGGGGAGGCTCACGAGTCGGTCCTCGCTCTCCTTCAAAGGACCGGCGAGCGTGTTCGCCGCGGCCACAGCGTCCTGGATGGCGTAGTTGATCCCGACGCCCCCGATCGGGCTCATGGCGTGCGCGGCGTCCCCTATAAGCAGGAGCCCCGGCTTGTACCATCGCTCACACCGGCTCGACTCGACGGAGAGGAAGGAGACCTGTCTCCAATCCCGCACGCCCTCCATGCGAGCGGCGAACTCTGGCAACGGCCCGGCGAACCCCTTCCTGAGCGCGGCGATGCCGGCCCTTCGCAACTCCGGGTAGGTTCCCTTCGGGACTATGTAGCCGGCCTGCCAGTGGTCGAAGCGGTCGATGAGGATGGCTATACGGCCCCTGCCGAAACGGGCGATCCAACCCTCAACCGGGTCCCCCTCCTCCTTGGGCAACTCGAACCACAAAACGTCCATCGGCGGCGAGGTTTTCTTCGGCTCGAACCCCGCCAGGCGCCTGACCCGGGAGCCGCGCCCGTCCGCCCCGACGGTCAGTACCGCGCGAACCTCGTGCTCCTCGCCACTCCGGTTCTTGTAGCGCACCCCGCGCACGGCCCCGCCCTCTTCCTCGATCAGTTCCTTCACCCTCGCGCCCATCACGAGCCTGAAGTTGGGGAGACGCGTGGCCTCCCCGGTCACGAACTCCAGGAAGCTCGTCTGGGGCATCACGGTCATGTACGGGAAGCGGGTCTTCAGGCGCGAGAAGTCGACGGGAGTGAAGGGACCTTTCGGGGTTTGAACCGAGAGGCCGGCTACCCTGACGTGCCGGAGCTTCAACAACTCATCGGCCAGCCCAAGCTCGTGCATCAGCTCCATTACCGAAGGGTGGATCGTGTCGCCGCGGAACTTGCGATCGAAGTCCGAATGCGCCTCCAGCAGCGTCACGTCGATGCCCCTGCGGGCCAGCAACAGGGCCAACACCGCCCCCGCCGGCCCACCTCCCACCACGCAACACGTCGTCCTGACGGCAGAATCCGCTCCTACAGGCCTCCGCGAAACCTCTAGCATTTTCATCATCGTTACCTCCTCTTGCCTCGAACACAACTCGGGTTGGGATGCTCCCCCGACGGGCTTCCCCTCATGAATCTCAAGGGCGAGGCGCCTCGGGACGTACGGGCCAGACGCCGAAGGCGAAGAAACGGGCGGGGAGGTCGCGCAGGATCGGGACGCGGGGCAGCAGGCGCATAAACGCCGGCGGCGCCGAGGGTGCGTCCGGCCTGAGCGCGCTCGCTAGAAACCGCCGTTGGATCTGGGCCTGGAACGCCTGGGCCAGCCTCGTCGGCAACTCGCGCCGGCGCTGCACCGCCGCGAGGTGGCGCACGTCGAGGCCCGCGGTCCGCCCCCGATCCTCCAGGAGCGGTCCCGAGAGCACGTTCGCCGCCGCAACGGCGTCCTGCACCGCGTAGTTGATACCGACTCCCCCCACCGGGCTCATCACGTGGGCCGCATCCCCGATCAGCAGGAGCCCCGGGCGGTACCACTTCTTGCAGCGGCTGGACTCGACGGAGAGGAAGGAGACCTGGCGCCAGTCCGTTAGGTGCTCCGCGCGGTCGGCCAGTTCGGGGACCATCCCGGCGAAGGCTCGCCCGAACGACTCCACCCCGGCACTTCGCAGCCCAGGATAGGTGCCCTTGGGTATGACGTAGCCGACCTGCCAGTACTCGGAGCGGTCGAGCAGGATCGCTATGCGACCCCGGCCGACGCGGAACACGGCGCCACCGGGATCTTCCTCCCTACGGGGCAGCTTGAACCACAGGACGTCCATCGGCGGCGAAGTTTTCTCGGGCTCGAAGCCTGCCAGACGCCTCACCCTGCTCCCACGTCCGTCCGCCCCGATCGTCGTGAGCGTGGCCCGCACTTCGTATCTCTCACCGTCCTGGCCTTCGTAACGGACGCCCCGGACCGCGCCGCCCTCCTCGACGAGCTCCCGCACCCGCGCGTTCATTAGGAGGCGGAAGTTCGGGTATCGCCGCGCCTCGCCGACGACAAACTCCAGAAAGCTCGTTTGGGGCATCATGGTGATGTACGGGAACTTCGTCTTCAGGCGGGAGAGGTCGGCCACGGTGAAGGTGCCCCCCTCGGTCCGCAGGGACATGCCGCGGATCTTGGAGTGCGGCAGCCCGAGCAGCCGCTCCGACAAACCCAAGGCGTCTATGACCTCCATGGTCGAGGGGTGGATCGTGTCGCCCCGGAACTCCCGATCGAAGTCGGAGTGAGCTTCGAGCAGCATTACGTCCACCCCCGCCCGAGCCAGAAGGAGCGCCGCAACCGCTCCACCCGGCCCACCTCCCACCACGCAACACGTCGTGCTGCTCGCGACGCCCATCCCCCCAACCTCACGCAGAACTTCCGACGTTCCCCTCACCCCGTCACCTCCTCGCCCCGAACATGGTTCCGGGCTACTCGCTCTCTCGATGATCGTACTTCATAAAATCACTACTACAAACAGTCAGTAATACTGATAATATTACAATACGAATGTAAGGCGCACAACGTGTTTATCGCGACGTCTTCCTCTGTGGGGAGACGCCGAGCGCAAAATTTGGGGCTTTGTACGAAGGAGACGGGGCTATGGCGCAAACTACCGGCGGGGTGGGGGACGGTATCGGACAGGGAGGCGGGAGGGGGGCAGAGGTGTTGCCCGAGGTGCTGGCGCGGCATACGGCTTTTCTGCTGAGCAAGGCCGGCCAGATGTCGCGGGAGGCGTTCGACCGGGCGGTCGGACCCATGGGTCTCAAGTCCCGCCACTACGGAGCCATGGCGGTGTTGGATGCCGACGGGCCTCATGCCCAGCGGGAGCTCGGCGAGAAGCTTCGGATCGACCGTTCCACGATGGTAGCGCTGGTCGACGACCTGGAAGGGATGGGGCTGGTGAAGCGCAGGCGCGACCGGGAGGACCGCCGGCGTTACGAGCTGACCCTCACGGACGCCGGCCGGCGGACGCTCTCCGAGGCCGGGGCTCTCGTCGAGGGCGTCCAGGAGAAGGTGCTCGCACCGCTCGACGAGGCGCAGCGCCGCGAGCTGCACGGGCTGCTCGTGGTTCTGCTGCGGGGTGCGG
>JADDPR010000226.1 GCA_016781775.1 Rubrobacter sp.
CATGGTGCTGCTCTCGGTCGTGCTGTTCGGGCTCGCCCCGGGGCGCTACTTCGGGCTGGACCGGATCTTGCGGCCCCGCCTCAGGGTCCTCAAGGACCGCGGGAGTCTCGTCGGGCGCCTGCTCCTGGCCTTCACCTGAGGACCGGAACACGACGAGGCCTACCCTATGGAGAGAGGAGGCGATTGACTTGGAACCTTACGCGGTAGCCCTGCTGGCCCTGCTCGCGTGCGCCGTGGCGGCGATCGTGTTCACCGCGGTCGTGGTGGTCGTGGTCGATCGCTCGGCCGGGGGGCGCAACGGGGAGCAGAAGTCCGGAACGGAGGAGGGCGGAGAGGATCGGGCCGACGGGCAGGGGTCCTAGGGGACGAGCGGGGGGAGGAGCGAGGAGCATGGCCGGAAGAGCGCTTGGCGAAAGCGCCCGCTCGGCCCAAACGGCAAAGAGATACGCATCGTTGGTCGTGAACGCTCTACGAAACCCAAAACGCTCTGTCGAAGGTCTCCTACTCTAGTGTCTCCCGGCGCTCATCGCTTATTCTCGTCCTCCTCCGAAGACAAAAGGCCGAGGTTGGCCACCACGAAAGGAGTGAGGTAGTTGAGTAGCACCTTGAGCAAGACCGCCGTACCCGCTTGGCCGGTCCAGATCGCGTCTCCTTGATTGAATAAGGTAAGCCAGCTGCCGACGACGAGCGCGATGGTACCGGTGCGGCGAAGGTGGGACGGACGACCGCAAACTTCGAGGATCTGCCTCAGGTCGAACGCACCGAAGACGCTTCTGATTCTAATCGGTAACTCCAGTATTGCCCTCGGCCCCGGAGGTGCTACCCTCCATCGCAACTTCGCGACGGTGTAGGAGTATCGCGACCACGGTTCGCCCAGCCTCGTCTACGTGGCGTCCAACCTTCGCGGGGGGAAGCCGGGAGCACTGCGCCCAGCGCGCTAGGTTTTCGTCGAAGTTCACCACCGCCCGGATTTCTTCGGCACGAAGGCGCCGTAGGTGTGGCAGTTGACGATGCCGCGCTCTTCTGTGCTGCGCTTCCCCTTCTGGTAGCCCGAAGGTCCTCATCGTCATCCCCCGTTCCTCCTCAGGCAAGAAGCCCGAGCCCCAGTTCGAGCCGAGGGAGCGCCTCAGCCGGGCCCATAGACGGCCGACCGGGCCGGGGCCTTCCTCCGCTCGCAGGGCCTCGAGCAGCGCCTCAAACTCCTCGCGGCAGTCCCCGCACTTTCGCAGGTGGTCCTCCACCTGCGGAATGGCCGTCGGGGCGTCGAGCCCCGAAAGCTCTATCTCGACGAAGCGGTCCAGCCGCTCGAAGCACTCGTCGCAGCCGATCTCCTCCTCGCGCGTGCCTGACACCGCCAGCAAGACCTTCTCGAGATCCTTCGGGTTCTCATCCAACGGGGTGTGCTCCTTCTGCCCCCATGCTCCTTCGCCCTCCCGCGCCCACCGATTCTTATCCCTCGGCGAGCGTCTCGTCCTTCTTCGGTCGCGTAGCACGGCGATCCAGCACTCGTCCGTTGGTTCTACGGTGGGCACCATCTTCTGCCTTGGCTGGCAGAGACATTTTTGCCACGATCCCTTTTCCGGGGCGCGGGAAGGTAAGGAGCCCGGACGTCGAGTAGTCGGTGTCGATGTAGGGCGGCCAACAGAAGGAGGTAGTTGTGGCTACGACGGCACGGTCGGACGTCGGCGAGTCGGCGGGGCAAAGGATTCTGGGGGGCGTGTTCGGCGGCATCGTCGGCGGGTTGGTCTTCGGGGCGATGATGGGCATGATGGGCATGCTGGCGATGATCGCGAACATAGTGGGGAGCGACTCGGCGGGCGTGGGCTTCCTCTACCACATGTTCAACAGCGCGCTCATCGGGGCGATCTACGGCCTCGTCCTCGGGAACTTGAGCCGCACCTACGGACGAGGCGCGGGCCTGGGGTTGCTGTACGGGGCGATCTGGTGGGTGCTCGGTCCGCTGGTGCTGATGCCGCTGATGATGGGGATGGGGGGAGCGCAGTTCGGCATGGCCCTCTCCCCGCCTATGCTCATGAGCCTGGTGGGGCACCTGATCTTTGGCCTCCTCACCGGGGTGGCGTACGTGGCGTACGCACACGCAAGGGGGGGACGCCATGCCCAGGACACGACGTATAAGCGAGACGGTCGGGAGCACCCCGCTCCGAATCGCTCCCGACCGTCTGTTTCGTCCGTAGGAGAAGCATCGGCCGAAGCAGCGATCGTGATTCTTAGGGCT
>JADDPR010000201.1 GCA_016781775.1 Rubrobacter sp.
TTCTGACGGGCGTCACGCAAGGCTCGCATACCTACTTCGCCAAGGCCCAAGACGCCGTTGGCAACACCTCTATCGCTTCCAACGCGGTGAAGGTGATCGTCGACACCAAGGCCCCTACGGTCAAGAGCTTGGTAGCCACCAACCGTACCACCACCGGGGTGCCGCGACGCAACACCAACTTCCAGGCCACCTTCTCGGAGAAGATGAACGCCAACACCCTGAACAAGTCGACCTACAAGCTCTACAGGTGCCCCACTACCACCTCAACCAACTGCACCACGCAGATAACCAATGTCACGGTCACCCCCAGGACCGACGGCCTCGGCGCGACCCTCAACCCCTACGGGGTCACCACCACCTTGCTGTCGGCCAACACCAGGTACAAGGTGGTGGTGACTCAGGGGGCAAAGGACGCGGCGGGCAACGCCCTGGACCAGAACCCCTCCGCAACCGGCAACCAGCCGAAGGTGACGTACTTCAAGACGGGAAGCAGCTAGGGGGCTACTAGGCGAGGGCGAACTAGAGAGACACGAGGGGCCGGGGCGTAGCTGCTCCGGCCCTTCCCATCTCCGTCGACGACCAGAGGTTGCACTACGGACACCGGAGCGAGACACGTTTTTGCGCGGATCGCAGGCCCATGTTTGCCGTAAAAATCCATGAGCGGGTAGCTAGCGTAGCCGCCGTGAGGGCCAGGCATTCACGCCCCAGCCCGGTCTGTTACGTCGTGCGAGGTACCGGCCCGCCGCGTGAGCCACGCTCGCGCCCCAGACTAGCGGGCTAGCCGGTCGCCCACCTTGCTCGCCAAGCGCCCGGCGGCCCCTGGCAGGCGGCGGAGCAACCCCTCCAGCTTCCCGCCGGTGGCGGAGCTCTTTCTCGCCGCCCGAGCGACGCCGGCCTCGTCCTCGACGCCGAGGAGGAAGGAGGCGACCTCTGCGTTCACCTCCTCGGCCTTCTCGATGAAGACCAGGTGTCCGGCCCCGTCGAGGACACGTAACCGGGAGCGGGGGACGGCCCGAGCCAGGGCGTGGGCGTTGGCGACGGGCACGAAGTGGTCGTCGGAGCCGTGGATCACGAGGGTCGGCGCGCCGATGCCCTCGACCCTGCCCGAGGCGTCGAAGTTGGCCCCTGCCCTGGCCTGCCGGAGGTAGAAGGAGAGCGACGGCGAGAAGGCGAGGCGGGACCTGACGATCCGATCGAATTCGTCGGGGTGCTCGGCGCGGTACCGGGAGGAGGTCGCCGCCTTCAAGCCCCGGCGCACTGCCGCTTCGGGGCCGAAGGAGCCCACCCCGAACATCGCCGCCAGCGCCCGCGCGGACATCCTCTCGCCCCCCCGGCCGCCGTAACTCGTGCTGATCAGCACCAGCCGGTCCACCAGATCGGGCCTCGTGAGCGCTAGCTCCTGGGCGACGAAGCCGCCCAGCGACGTGTCAAGGACGTGGGCCTTGCCCGCACCGAGGCGATCCAGCAACGCGGCGGCGTCGCGGGCGAGCTCCGCGATGCCATGCTCCCGGTTGCGGGAGGCCCTGAGCTCGAAGGTTACGGTGCGGAAGCGGCGCGAGAGCGCGGGGACCTGCTTGAAGAAGCCCCACGGCCCGAAGCCCAGCCCCGGGATCAGCAGCAGCGTGGGACCGGCCCCGCAGACCCCGTATTCGATGGTCGAGCCGTCGGTGGCGGTCGTGATCGGCACGGCGCGGAGTCTACCGCGCCTTACCATGTCCGTCCAACCTCCCTGTTGGCCGCGCCGCAAGGTCCTGGCGGTCGCTCCCGATCGGAGCGGGCCGAGGCGACGCCCGTATCCAGGCCAGGTTCTCCGACCCAGGCATAGGATTTCGCGATGGAAGAGCATCCGGGGAGTCGACCCCGGAGCAAGGCGCGGAGCCGTGCCTCACGCGGTTGGGTGTTTCTGGGCCCACGCGGACGCGTTCGCGCCGAACCAGGGCGCCGATGGTCGGAGCTACAGCTTCGCCAGATGACCGAATCGCGGTGCCGGTCGCGCACGCCAAGGAGAGGCACCGCCCCCACGGCCTACACCGCGAGCTTTGCAGACGCGACGCTGAACCACGCCGTACCCACGATGATCGGACCTGCCCTCACCCCGGACGCCTCGAGGCGGGACAGGACGCCGACTCAGGTGCGCTTGTCCAGGACTCGCGGGCGGATCTGACGAAGGCGACCAAGAATTTGGTCGTGGACGGGCGAAGGAAAACCGCCTTCTCCCACACGAGGGTTCGGACAGGCTCGACGGTACGCTGAAGAGGTCGTTGGGCCTCGGCCGTCATACCGCGCTGGTGGTCGCCAGCGACGGGAGCGTGCT
>JADDPR010000517.1:0-2370 GCA_016781775.1 Rubrobacter sp.
CTTCCGGCCGATCCGCCCCTGCTTGCTTAAATTCGCGCAACTGATCGTTCGTGTACGAGCCAGCATCGGCTTTGTCTAGGAGATGCGGGGTCCGTCCCCGGACCCCGTGTCACCCTCCCCACCGAATTTCCTGCGCGTCCTCCGCTCGGACCACTCGCGCTGGGCCACCTGCAGGAGCCCGAGGGAGCCGGCGAGGCCTCCGACCGCCGCCAGAGGCCAGGCAACGGCGCGCGGGTGGCGGACCGCAAGGGCCGAGAAGCCCAGGGAGCCCGCGGCGAGGGCGGCCCCGATGGAGCGCTCGTAGGTGTTCAGGGGGGTGCCGCCGCTCGCGGTCAAGGTGCCGCCGAGCCTAGAGACCGTCGCGACCGCCCGCGCCCCACTCCCCCGGCCGCGCGTCCCGCGCTGCGCTCGCCGCTCCGCGCGGCTTATGCGGCGTTCCGGGCGGGCTTGGAGCGGGCGGTCGCGACGGGAGGTGAAGCTGCGCGGCCTGCTCAGCAGGATCTCCCGGGCGTCCGCCAGGTCCTCCTCGAACATCGTCTCCATCTCGGCCCCGAACTCGCGGTTCTCGGCCAGAAGGTCTATCTCCCAATTTGTCAGGAGGCCCGAGACGTTCAGGTTCGTCGAGCCCACCCGGCCCCAGAGCCCGTCGGCCACGCTCGTCTTCGCGTGCATCATAAGGCCGCCGTACTCGAAGACGCGCACCCCCGCCTCCAGAAGCTGGCGGTAACCGGTCCTGCTGAGGAGCCCGATCCAGGGCAGATCGTTCGTCGCGGGCAAGAGAATCCTCACGTCCACCCCGTCACGAGCGGCGGCCATCAGGGCCTGGGTGAGCGTCGGGGTCGAGAGGAAGTACGCGTCGGCGATCCACATGCGCTTCTCGACTCCGGCCATGAGGAACTGCAAGACCCGCGAGATGCGTGCCTTCCCTGGCTCCTGGATGATCACCCGCACGGCCTTCTCACCCGCGACGGGTATGTCCTCCGGATCCGGCCGCTCCCAGCTGGGCAGGGGCTCCCCAGCCTCGTCCCAGACGCCCGCGAATGCCTCCTCGAGGTCCGCGACCGCAGGGCCCGTGACGCTCACGGCGGTGTCGCGGTAGGGGAGGTTCGTCTCGGGGGAGCGCTTGAGCCACTCGTCGCCGATGCACACCCCGCCCGCCGAGGCGTAGACGCCGTCGACCGCGATGAGCTTGCGGTGATCGCGCTTGAGGAAGTTCAGGGGCTCCCGGACCGCCGGCGGGTTGACCGCCCTCGCCTCGACCCCGGCCTCCTGCATACGCTTCCAGAACGAGCTGGGCACGTCCGCCGAGCCGAACCAGTCGTAGAGGACTCGCACGGTGACGCCCTCGCGGGCCTTTTGGCAGAGGGCGTCGGCGAAGCGCACGCCGATCCCGTCCGCCCTGAAGATGTAATTCTCGAGGTGGACCCAGCCCTTCGCCCCCTCGATTGCGGAGAGCCAGGCCTCGTACGTCGCGGGCCCGTTGCGCAGGAGCTTCAGCTCGTTCCCCCGCCTGAGCGGCGCGTCGCTGACCCGCTCCATCGCCCGGTAGACACCATTCGCCATGCCCCAGAGTCTACCCCGATGCCCGCAAGCGGGGAGGGCGCGTGGTTCGAGCCCCCGGCGGGGAGGTATAACCCCTTCGTCAACGACCCTGAGGAGCCATGAGAATGGGAACGTATCCGACCCCCCGACGCATCGCCCTTGCCGGTTTGATCTCCTCGGGCCTCGTCTCCGCGCCGATGCTCGCGGGGCTCGCGGGGAGCGCCGCGTTCTACCTGCGCCCTCTGGCGACGTTGCGGGCACTCTCTCGCGTTGGGCTGCGCCTCTCGGGGGCGGCCGAGCGGAAGGCCAAGGTCGACGGCCTCCGCGTGCGCTACTTCGAGGCCTCGCCGGATCCTTCGCCGCCGGTAGGGGAGGCGATCGTGCTGCTGCACGGCCTCGGCGACTCGGCCGAGACGTGGGCACGCATGATGCCCGCGCTGGCCCGCGGACGACGGGTGCTCGCGCCGGACCTCGCGGGCTTCGGCCGTACCCCGGCCCCCCGGGAGGGCATGCGCCTCTCGGTGCTCGTCCGCTATCTCGCCGGGTTTCTGGATTCTCTGGGGGTGAGGAGGGCGATCCTTGTCGGCAACTCTCTGGGCGGGGCGGTTGCCATCCGTTACGCGGCGGAGAACCCCGGTCGGGTGGAGCGTCTCTTCCTCCTGGACAGCGCGGGGCTCCTCGAGAGGGTGCTGCCGGAGCTGGAGCCGAAGACGCGTGAGGAGGCGCGAGAGCTCGCCCGGATCTCCTTCGGCCCGGAGGCCAGGATGCCCAACTTTTTTCTCGACGACCTGGTCCGCTGGGCCCGAAACCCCGCGCACCGGGCCTACC
>JADDPR010000517.1:2486-9365 GCA_016781775.1 Rubrobacter sp.
CTCTCGAACTCGTCGAGCTCGGTCTCGGCGCCCGGCTCGACGCCGCGCGCGAGGTAGAGGTACGCCCAGTTGTCCTTGAGGCTCGGGGAGGAGGCCAAAGTCCCCAAGGACTCCCACTCGCCGCCCACGTAGCCGGTCTCCTCGCGGAGCTCGCGTTTCGCCGCTGCGAGCGGGTCTTCTCCCTCGTCGACGAGCCCGGCAGGGAGGCCCAGCTCCATCAACTCCACGGCGGGCCGGTACTGCCTGACCAGGATCACCTCGTACTCGGCAGTCACGGGGAAGATTATGGCGGCGTCGGGACGCTCCAGGACGTAGTAGGGGTCCTTCACGGCCCCATCGGGCAGCCGGAGAGCGTCCGAGCGGAGGACGAAGTACGGCGTCTCGACGAGCTTCTCGGAGCGGAGGCGCTTCCAGGCCCTAGGGTCCGTCGCCGGCCTCCCCCTCGGCCCCGAACTCGGCCCCGCCGGTCCTGCCGTCGTCGGTGCCCTCGAGGATCTTCGGCAAGTCCTTCGTGAAGGCGCTCCGGGCGACGACCCGATCGCAGCCCATCTCCCTTGCGGCGACGGCGAGGTCCTTCTGCACGTGCGAGAGGTAGCCGACCACGGGGACGTCGCGCGTGGCCTCGCCGGACTTCAGCTCCCCGAGCAGCTTCAGCGGCTCGAAGCGCGACGAGTTGAGGTCGAGGACGAGGAGGTCGGGGGGGCTCTCGGCCGCGACCGCGAGGAACTTCTTCGGCGAGCGCGGGAAGGAAGCCTCGACGCCTATCGTGTTCGCGGTCTCCATGATCTTGCTCTTGAACAAGAGATCCTCGACCGCCGCAACGACCCTTCGGGTCACGAACTTCCCCCTAGCTTCTCACCGTCACTTCACGACCTGTCAAAAGGTATAGGTCGCACATTTTATCCCCTGACCCTGCGGTATCCTAACTACCGTGGCAGAAAGATACGCTAAAGCGGTTAAGGGACTCAGGCGCACCCGGACGGCGCTCTCCCATTTCGCGCCGTTTCTGGCCCCCCGCAAGAAGGGGCTTCTTCTTGCCCTCGGGCTGCTCCTCCTCGAGACCGTCACCAGCCTCGCCCAGCCGTGGCCCCTGGCGCTCATCCTGAACTACGTGATCCTGGACTACGAGCTGCCGTTCCTCGCGTTCGGCAAGGAGACGCTGCTGGTGGGCATCGTCGTGCTGCTCGTGGTTATCTCGATGGCGAGCCGGGGCGTGGCGGCCTTCCGGCGTTATCTCCTCAGCAAGCTCGGCCAGGAGACCGTGTTCGACATGCGCGACGCTTTGTACCGGAAGGTTCACGCCCTGGGCCTCGATTATCACGGCAAGAAGCGGACTGGCGATACGATCACGCGCGTCACCAGCGACGTGAAGGAGGTCCGTAGCCTCCTCGTGGACTCGGTGGTGGAGGTGGGATCCTCGTTCCTTATCCTTATCGGGATGCTCTTCGTGATGGTGTGGCTGAACTGGCAGCTCACCCTCCTCGCCCTCCTCACAGTCCCTTTCCTCTTCCTTTCCGTGCGCCGCTATCGCAAGGCGCTCATAGAAAGGATGAGGGTCGTCAGGACGAAGGAAGGGGCGATAGCGAGCGTGATCCAGGAGGCGATAACAGGCATCCGGGCGGTCAAGATCTTCGGCCGCGAGCGTGACGAGATGTCCCGCTTTCGCAAGGAGAGCCAGGAGTCCCTGAGGGCGAGCGTGGCCTCCTCGCTTATAGAAGCGAAGTTCAGCATCCTCCTCGGCCTCGTCGGCGGCGCGGGCACCGCCCTCGTCGTGTACTTCGGCACCCGCCAGGTCCTCTCCGGCGCCCTGCGCCCCGGAGACCTCACCGTCTTCGTCGCCTACCTTGGCCTCTTCCTCTCGCCCCTGTGGGCCCTCTCGCGTCAGGTCAACCAGATCGGCAAATCCCTCGTCTCCGGCGAGCGCATCATCGAGCTTCTCTCGGCCGAGCCGAGCGTGAAGGACGCGCCCGACGCCCGCTCCGCCCCGCCCTTCGAGGGCCAGGTGGCCTTCGAGGACGTCCGTTTCGCCTACGACGAGGAGGCCGGGGAGGTGCTGCGCGGGGTCGGCTTCGAGGTCGAGGCCGGGCAGCGCGTCGCGCTCGTGGGGGTCAGCGGGGCCGGCAAGACGACCGTGACGAGCCTGCTCGCGCGGTTGTACGAGCCGCAGGCCGGCAGGATCTCGGTGGACGGCGAGGACATCAGGCGCTACACGGTGAAGTCGTTGCGCGACCAGATCACCTTCGTCCCGCAGGAGCCGATGTTGTTCAGGGCGTCGGTCGCGGAGAACATCGCCTACGGCAGGCCCGGGGCATCGATGGAGGAGATCGAGGAGGCCGCCCGCCTCGCCGGGGCCGAGGGGTTCATCCGGGAGATGCCCGAGGGCTACGAGACCGTGCTCTCGGAACGCGGGGAGAGCCTCTCCGGGGGCCAGCGCCAGCGCATCTCCATCGCCCGCGCCATGCTGCGCGACACCCCGATCCTTATCCTAGACGAGCCCCAGGCCGGCCTCGACGCCGAGGCCGCCGAGGCCGTGGAGGCCCACTGGCGCGAGCTCACCGAGGGCCGCACGACCTTCGTTATCGCCCACGAGCTCAGGCTGGTGAGGGACGTCGACAGGATCCTGGTCCTCGAAGAGGGCCGGGTTGCCGAACAGGGTACCCACGACGAACTGGTCGTCTCGGGTGGCCTCTACGGCCGGCTCCACGCCCTTCAGGAGGGCTCCCAGGGCCGGGACCCGGTGCGCTAAGGAGGTGAAAGCATGAGGGAGATGCTAGTTTTGAGCATCGTGCTGACGGCGGTGGTCGTCGCGATCTACGTCTCGTTCGCGTAGGACGCGCAGGCTCCGTTGGAATCCCTTCTAGTCCCCCTGGTCCTTGTTTTTGGGGGGCTTTCTGCTGCCGAGGTACAGCGCGCCGCTGACGAGCAGGACCCCGGTCGCGAAGTACAGAAGGTCCAGGGGGTTCCTGTATTCGAGTTGCAGGGTCGCTGGAAGAACTCGATGACGAGCACCAGGAGGACGAGGCTCGCGATGCGCTCCTTCAACTCGTCGAGGCTCCTTATGAGCAGCAGGCGGGGGATGGTCTCGGACCTCTCGGCGGGGTCCAGCTTGCTTACGAAGAGCTCGTAGAGCCCCAGGGCGAAGATGATGAGGATGGCGGCGATCAGGTACCCGTCCACCGCCTTGACGATGGCGGTGATCGCGCTGGCCCTCAGTTCCTCGCGGTCGTCGGTCGCAAGGCCCATGTCGGCGTAGTCGCGGAGGTACCCCAGAAAATAGAACACGTCGACGGTGGCGAGGTAGAAGGCGCCGAGGGCGAGCAGGAGGCCGAAGACGACCGCCACGAGGACGATGAGCCGGCTGCCCCACAACGCCCCCTCGAAGAGACGCGTCACGGACGACTGGTGGTCCCCCTCACTGCTGCGCGGACCCTGCTCACTCCCCGGCGTCGTCATCGCCCTTCCTCTCCCACACCCTGATCTGGGCTACACGGGGGCCATCCACCTCGTCGACGCGCAGGACGTGTCCGTCGAGGGCGACCTCGTCGCCGACCTCCGGCGCACGGCCGAGGGAGCCGAGGACGAGGCCGCCGACGGTGTCGAAGTCCTCGCTTGCGAACTCCGAGCCGAGGGCGTTGTTCACGTCCTGCAAGGGGATGCGCCCGTCCACGCAGTAGGTGCCGTCCTCCAGCTTGCGTACGGCCGGCTCGTCCTCGTCGAACTCGTCGCGGATCTCCCCGACGATCTCCTCCAGGATGTCCTCGATGGTGATCAAACCCTCGAACGATCCCCACTCGTCTATCACCACCGCCATCTGTATCTCCTGCTTCTGGAAGTCCTCCCCAGGATGTTCTCTATCGAGCGGTTCTCGGGCACCACGAGGACGTCGCGCATGAGGTCGCGCGCTGTCGTCTTCGCCTCCACGCCCCCGGCCGCCTCCACGGCCCTAAGGATGTCCTTGACGTGGACCGACCCCACGACCCGGTCGTGCGCCTCGCCCTTGTGGACCGGGTAGCGGGTGTAGTGCCCGGAGGAGGTCAGCGTGACGAGGTGCTTCAAGCCCAGATCCGCCGGGACCGCGACGACGTCGGGGCGGGGGACCATGATCTCGCGCGCCACCGTGTCCTCCAGGCTGAAGACCCCCGAGAGCCTCGACTCCTCGTCTTTCTCGAGGATCCCCTGGCGGGTCGACTGGGCGATGAGCGTCCTTATCTCCTGCTCCGAGTACGTCTCCGAGCCCTCCGCGGCCGGCGCCACCCCGAAGAGCTTGACGACGGCGTTGGCGGTCCCGTTGAAGACGACGACGCCGGGCAAGAGGAGGTAGTAGAAGAACCTCATGAACGGGGCGACGAAGAGCGACGTCCCCTCGGCTTTCTGGATCGCGAAGCTCTTCGGCGCGAGCTCCCCGAAGACCACGTGCAGGAACGTTATGATCCCGAAGCCCACCGCGAAGGCGACCCCGTGGATCAGGCCCTCCGAGAACCCGAACGCCGCGAGCACGGGCTCCAAAAGCCTCGCTATCGCCGGCTCGCCCATGGCGCCGAGGCCGAGCGAGGAGATCGTTATGCCGAGCTGGCAGACGGCGAGGTAGCGGTCGAGCTTCTTGGTGGCGCCCCGGACGAGGCGCGCGGAGGCGCGCCCCTCCTGGACCATCCTGTCGACCTGGGCGCTCCTTACCTTGACGAAGGCGAACTCTGCGGCGACGAAGACCCCGTTGAGCGCCACCAGGAGGAGCGCGCCGAGGATCCCGAGAACGGAGAAGATCACGCTCTCCAAAGGGACACCCCCGACGATCGTGGTCCGCCCATCCGGGCAGCGGTGACGCCCTGGAGCACCGGGTCGTCCGTCCGCACCGCTTCCGGATTACGAGGGCCGAACCCCTCAGCGGACGGGCCGACCGTCGCTGCGGAAAGGGGCGCGAGGACGGCCGCGAGGCCGTTAGAGATCAAAGCGTTCAGAATTCCCTCCCGAACCTGCGCGCCGAACCGCGTTGGGACGGCAGCGCGCGAGTCCCCGATGTATCGATAAGGTCCACGGTAACAGTGCCCGAATATACCACGGCCTCCGTCGGCCTCTCTCAGTAGCGCAGCCCCTTATCCAGTTGGTTCAGGAGCGGTTCTCCCGCGAGGTAGCGCCGGAGGTTCTCGCAGAAGAGGTCCGTTTGCAGCTCGTTGGTCAGGCCGGGCACGTTGTCCGTGGAGTGGGGGCTGACGATGACGTTCGGCAGTTCCCACAAGGGGCTCCCCTCCGGCAACGGCTCCTCTTCGAAGACGTCGAGCGCCGCCCCCGAGAGGCGCCCGTCGCGCAACGCCTCCACGAGCGCCCCCTCGTCGACCACCCTGCCCCTCCCGACGTTGGCGAAATAGGCCCCCTCCTTTATCGCCCCTATCGCCCTCCGATCGAGCAGGCGCATCGTCTCCGGCGTGTTCGGCAGCGTGACCGCGACGTAGTCTGCCCCGGAGAGCGCCTTCTCCAGTTCGCCCGTCTCGTGGAGTTCGTCGGCGTAGCCCCACGCCTCGTCCCCGTCACGAACGGTCCGCTTGACGCCCACGATCCTCATCCCGAAAGGCCTGGCCCTCAAAGCGATGGCTTGCCCGATGCTCCCCATCCCGACGACGCACATCGTCTTGCCGTGGAGCGTCTCGGTGTGCGCCTCGCGCCAGCGCTTCTCGGCCTTGTCCCGCCTGAGCCGGTCGAGGTCTTTGACGTGCTGCAGGATCGCCATCATCACGAACTCGGCCAGCGGCCCCGAGTACACCCCGCTCGCCGTCGTCACGGTCACGCCCGACTCCAGAAGCCCCGCCCTCTCTGCGATCTCGCCCGCCCCGGCCATGCTCCCCTGCACCCATCTCAGCTTCGGGGCTACCTGCAACAGGTCCCCTACGTGCCCGCGCGGGAAGTCGTAGAGGATCTCGGCCTTCCCGAGCATGGCGAGGAACGCCCGCTCGCCCTCCTCCATGCGCCGCCAGTCCGGTGGGCCCGAGTGATCCCCCGGCCAGCGCGGGGGCGGCACGAGGTCCTCCCGGTAGAGCACCTCTAGCCCCTCCCCGGCGTTCCGGATGCGCTCCACGTGCTCCTCTTCCAGGTAGCTCGTTATCACCACTGTGGGCAAGGAGGCCTCCTCTCAATCGGCGCTGATCGGCTTCTCGGTGCTTCAGCTTGTCAGCTTTTGGGGTGTGGCGCACACGTGGAAGCGTGAGGCTTGCTCGCCTGGCCTTTGCTTGCCTTCGGCTTGTGGAAGTCCGGGACCACGGTCGGGGTCGCGTCTCTTGCAGGCTTCGTTCTTGGGCATGTGCATCTGCCCTTGCAGCGCCGTGATGACGAGCAGCCCGGCGGGTACCTCACGGCCTCGAAAGGAACTTAACGCGCGTCGCTACGTGACACCGTCCACATAGAGCCGAACCTTCGACAAATCCTGCTCCGTGCGGTTCGCTGCACGCAACGTGTACGAGTGGCGGGACGCACGACGGTGAGTGCGGGCGTGGCCGGAGAGACGAGGTCGTCTGGCTGTGCTCCGTGGAGGACGCCGTGCTGCGGGTCTTCGCGACTCCTACGGCGGGTCGAGGACCGTCAGCATGATCGACGAGGGGTGGAGGGGATCGTGGAAGACTTCCTGGTCGGCTGCCACGAGCTTCGTAGCCGTGGCGAGCGGCTCGCCGCTTCCCGGGTTTCTCGCCAGGCGGGGGTGGGCGCCGCTGGAGACTTGCACCCTGAGGCGGTGCCCCGCCGGAACCGGTGGGCCGTCGGCCACAGCTCGATGCGCAGGCGCAGCGTGCCGTCCGCTTCGGGCTCGGGGCGGCCCGGGGAGACGCGCAGGAGGGCGTCGGATACGTTGACGGACCGGCCGGCCGGCTCGACGTCGCAGAGGCGGGCGAAGAAGTC
>JADDPR010000426.1 GCA_016781775.1 Rubrobacter sp.
GGGGTGATGCCGAGGTTTGCGATCACGGTCTCGCCGGGGGCGGAGGCCCCGAAGGTGTTTATGCCGATGCTCGTCCCGCGGAAGCCGATGTAGCGCTCCCATCCGCTAGTTACGCCCGCCTCTATAGAGACGCGAGCGTCGACGGAGGGCGGTAACACGGAGTCCTTGTAGCCCTGATCCTGCGCGTCGTAGATCTCCCACGACGGCATGCTCACGACCCTCGCGTTTACCCCGTTCTCGGCCAGAAGCTTCCTCGCCTCCAGTGCGACGGCGACCTCGGAGCCGGTGGCAACGAGTATGGCCTCGGGCTCGCCGCCCCCGTCGGCGTCGGCGAGGACGTAGGCGCCGCGCAGGGCGCCCTCGACGGGGGCGAGCTCCATGCGGTCGAGGACGGGGACGTTCTGGCGGGTGAGGAGAAGGGCGACCGGGCCCTCGGCCTCCAGCGTCGAGCGCCACGCCATCGAGGTCTCGTTGGCGTCGGCCGGGCGGATCACGGTGAGGTTCGGGATCGCGCGAAGCGCCATGTAGTGCTCGACGGGCTGGTGGGTCGGGCCGTCCTCACCGAGCGCCACGGAGTCGTGCGTGAAGACCCAGGCGGTGGGGATGTCCATGAGCGCCGAGAGGCGTATCGCAGGGCGCATGTAGTCCGAGAAGATCAGGAACGTCGAGCCGTACGGCCTGATCATGCCGCCGTGCAACGCCATGCCGTTGACGGCCGAGCCCATCCCGTGCTCGCGCACCCCGAAGGCGATGTTGCGCCCGACGTGGTTCGGCGAGAACATCCCACCACCCTCGAACGAGGTGCTCGTGGAGGCGACGAGGTCGGCCGCGCCCCCGACCATGGTCGGCACGTAGCCCTTGAAGGCGTTCATCACCGCCGCCCCGGCCTTGCGAGTCGCGAGCTTCTCGGTCTCCGAGGCGTCCCAGACCGGGAGCGCCTCCTCGTAGCCGGGGAGGGGCTCTCCGGCCCAGGCTTGGTCCCATTCCTGGGCGAGCTCCGGGAACTCCCCGCGCCAGGCCTCGAAGCGCCCGTTCCACTCCTCCTCGAGCTCGCGCCCACGGGGACGGCAGTCCATATGCTCGTAGACCTCGTCCGCCACGGCGAAGTGCTCGTCGGGGTCGAGGCCCATCGCCTCCTTGGCGGCCCGCACCTCGTCCTCTCCCAGGGCCGCGCCGTGGGAGGCGGCGGTGTCTACCGCGTTCGGGGCGGGGTAGGCGATGTGGGATCGGACGATGACGAGCGACGGGCGCTCCTCCTCGTCGCGGGCGCCACGGATCGCGTCTTCAAGCGCCTCCAGGTCCTCGACGTCGTCGACGCGCTGGACGTGCCAGCCTTGAGCCTCGAATCGCTTCGCCTTGTCCTCGCGGTCGAACGAGAGGGCGGTCGTCCCGTCGATGGTGATCCGGTTGTCGTCGTAGACGTAGACGAGCTTGCCCAGAGCGTTCTGACCGGCGATGGAGGCGGCCTCGTTCGCCACGCCCTCCATGAGGTCGCCGTCGGAGCAGATGCAGTAGACGTGGTGGTCCATCACCTCATGCCCGATGCGGTTGTAGCGCCCGGCGAGGAAGCGCTCGGCGATCCCCATCCCCACGCCGCTGGCGAAGCCCTGGCCCAGGGGACCGGTCGTCATCTCGACGCCGGGCGTCAGAAAGTGCTCGGGGTGTCCCGGCGTCCTCGACTCCCACTGGCGGAAGTTCTTGAGGTCGTCCAGGGTCAGGTCGTAGCCGGTGAGGTGAAGGAGGGCGTACTGAAGCATCGAGGCGTGGCCGGAGGAGAGGATGAACCGGTCGCGGTCGGGCCAGTGCGGGTTCTGCGGGTTGTGGCGGAGGAACTTGGTGAAGATGGTGTACGCGAGCGGGGCGAGGGCCATCGGGGTCCCCGGATGGCCGGAGTTCGCCTTCTGCACCGCGTCCATCGCTAGAGCCCTTATGGTATCGATGGAGAGCTTGGCGGCATTTTTGGTCTCGAGATCCAAGTTCTTACCCTTCTTTTTGCCTCCTTCGGCCGCACCACGCGCGACCCAACGATGACACTCTACTACCCGCGATATGGGGCAACCACACGGGTACCGTGAGCCGATGGGACACGGTACCCGCACGGGAAGGGCTCTCTCCGGTGTCGGGTTCCCCGACGCCCTTGCTCAGGAATCTCCCCTGACGGAGCCGGCGAGCGCGCCGGAGGCGGTCTCGGAGTCCATCCCGGAGGCCTGCAGGAGATCTACGGCGGTGGAGCGTACCTGGCCGACGAGCACGTTCGTCTCCAGATCGTTGCGCTGCCCGAGCGCGGCCGTGGCCTTACCCGCGGCCTCCAGCGCGAAGTAACCGGTCCCGGTGGCGCGTGCGGGCTCCTCGAGCTGCACGGCGAGCGCCTCCGCCGAACGCGCCAGGTCCCTTACGGCCTCCGTGAGACCCGCGGGGACGGGCTCGCCGTCCCCGACCGCCGAGACCGCCGACCGGGCGAGTACGCGAGTGTTGCGGACGGCGAGGTCGATCCCGTCGGCAGCGGCGGCGTAGAAGCCAAGGTAAACCAGGGCCTTGCGCGCCTTGGGGGAGAGCCGGGCATCTTCGTAGCCTGCGGCCAGAATCTCCTTGAGCCCATCGACCTCCACGTCGAGGCTGCGGGCAGCCCGGAGGGCGCGCTCAGCCTTCTCACGGTCCCCCTCTCCGAGGGCATCGGCCGTCTCCCCGAGCGCGGAGGCGAGGTTCCCGAGGACCGGGCGCGCCGCTTTCTCGACCATCCGCTTCGTGTCCAGCGGAGAGATGAGATGCACCGCGAGCGCGACGCAGCAGCCCACCAGCGCGTCGAGGAAGCGGTCGGGGGTCGGGCCTGCGGTCGAGGGGTCGAGCGTGATCACCAGGATCGCCGAAACCCCGGCCTCCGTCACGAAGGCGGCTCCGCTGCCCAGAAACAACGCAACGGCCATCGCCAGGCCTACCACCACGGCTATCTGCACGGGCCCCGTGCCTATAACCATCATCAACAGGTCCGCAGTCGCGAGCCCGAGCGCGAGCCCGAAGACCCACTCAACCGCCCTGCGTCCCTCCCGCCCGATCGTACCCCCAAGCGCAATAACCGCCGCGATGGGCGCGACGAACGGCGTCTCGTGCCCGAGAATCAAACCCGCGAGATACCACGCCGCGCTCGCCGCCACCGCCGTCTGCACGATGGCCCACCAGTTGCCCCGGATCCTACGCGCCCCCGAAACGAACCGCCGCCGTACCCCCGAGAAGAGCCCGAAGAAACGCCTCCAGAGCCGCCCGAGCCCAGCGCCGTAGAAGGCGCGACGCCCACCAGACATTGACAAACCTACGTTACCGAACATCGCACCTCCCTACAGAAGTCTCTCGATCTACCCGCCCAAAGCACTCTCCGTGCAGAACGCATTTACCGAAACTAACACGTTCCAGAAGTCGTACAAGGCTCCGAAAGGCCCTGAATCAAAGTGTTGCTGAGTTGTTACTTTCGCATTACATAAAGTTAACGCGAAGGCGGTTTCGGGAGGGCCGATCTGGGACGCTCGCTCTTTACAGTACTCCGTCTAGTGCTCGGTTCCGGGTTCGCTCGGAGGGCGTGATCGGCTCGGAGGTTTTGGTAGGAGCGGTTTCACGAGGCGCGGCGTTAGAGTAACGTGTTCCTCCGGCCGAAGGGTAGCCTGGCAAAAGGTTTGTTGGATCAGGGCTTGCCGGTGGCCTCGATGGCCGCGTTGTAGTGGTGCTCCGGGACGCGGGTATCCGGACGCTGGTGAAGTACGGTCGGGGGACGGACATACTGTTTACGCGGCTGCTGATCGCTGGGTTCGCGGTCCCGGTGGTTATGTAGCCTGGGGGTGGGGGGCGCGGGCCTCCCACCCCCGAGCCTCTCGGGGGTTGTCCCTTACTCCGTCTCTTTCAGGAAGTTCTCGTAGTCCTCGGCAGAGAGCAGGTCGGCCTCGCCGGAGACTCGGAGCTTGAGGATCCAACCTTCGCCGTAGGGGTCTTCGTTGATCTTCTCGGGGTTGTCGCCGAGGGACTCGTTGACCTCGACGACCTCGCCCGGAAGCGGCGCGTAGAGGTCCGAGACGGCCTTTACGGACTCGACGGCCCCGAACGCCTCGCCGGCGTCGAGGGTGCGCCCACTCTCCGGCAGCTCGACGAAGACGACGTCGCCGAGCTCGTCCTGGGCGTGCTCGGTGATGCCGACCGTGGCGGTCTCGCCCTCTATGCGGACCCACTCGTGGGTCTTCGTGTACTGCAACTCCCCGGGTACGCTCAACGGCTTCTCCCCTACCTTGCTCGTTTGTAGAACGGCAGCCCGACGGCACGCGCCGCCACTGCCTTGCCTCGGATCACGACCTTGAAGGAATCTTCCACGTCCGGCTCCACGAGCGCAAGCCCTATCGCTCTGTTCAAGGTCGGCGAGAGCGTGCCGCTCGTGACCTCGCCCACGACCTCTCCACCCGACGCTACTTCGTGGCCGTGGCGTGCGATCCCACGCCCCTCGACCTCGAAGCCGACGAGCTTCTTTCTGAGGCCCTCTTCCTTCTCGCGGCGGAGCGCCTCCTGCCCGACAAACTCGACGGGCTTCTCCAGATGCACGGCGAAGCCGATCCCGGCCTCGAGCGGCGTCGTTTCGGCGTCCAACTCGTTCCCGTAGAGGCACATGCCGGCCTCCAGCCGCAGGGTGTCCCGCGCCCCGAGGCCCGTAGGCGTCGCCCCGGCCCCTACGAGATCCTTCCAGATTGCCGGAGCTTTGTCCGGCCTTACGTACAGCTCGAAGCCGTCCTCGCCGGTGTATCCGGTGCGCGAGATCAGGGCGTACCGACCACCCACCTCCCCGACCTCGTAGCGGTAGTACCCGAGGGAGGAGAGGTCGGTCTCCGTGAAGCGCCCCAGGATGGACGCGGCCTCCGGGCCCTGGAGCGCGAGGAGCGCCCAGTCGTCGGACTCGTCCTTCACCTCGACGTCGAGGTCTTCGGTGTGCTCCAGAAAGTATGAGACGTCGCCCTCGCGGTTCGCGGCGTTGACCACGACGAGAAAGCCGTCCGGGGTGCGGTAGACGAGCACGTCGTCCACCGTCCCGCCGTCCTCGTAGCAGACCGCCGCGTACCCGGCCTGCCCGGGGGAGAGGCGGGAGACGTCGCGGGTGACGAGCCTCTGCACCGCCTCTTCGGCCTGCGGGCCCGTGAAGGTCACCTCGCCCATGTGCGAGACGTCGAAGAGGCCGGCGCGCTCTCTGACCGCCTCGTGCTCGGCTTTGATCCCCTCGTACTGCACGGGCATCTCCCAGCCCGCGAAGGGGACGAGCCTGGCGCCGAGGGCTCTGTGCTCCTCGAAGAGCGGGGTGCGGCGCAGCGTCCCTTCCGCCATCCCTACCACCGGGCCTTCAGCTTGCGGGCGGCGCGTGCCTCGTCGAGGCGGCGGGTGGAGGCGTTGACCGGGGCCTCCTCGAGCTCCTCGACCGGGCTCTCGGCGAGCTCGAGCATCGCGCCTACGAAGTCGTCGAGGGTCTCCTTCGACTCCGTCTCGGTCGGCTCGATGAGCATGGCCTCCTTGACGACGAGCGGGAAGTAGACCGTCGGCGGGTGGAAACCGTGGTCTATAAGCCCCTTCGCCACGTCGAGGGCCTTCTTGCCCTTCGGCGGCTGCACGATGCACTCGTGCTTGCAGAGACCCTCGTAGGGGATCCGGTACGTCCCCTTCAAGCGAGCCCGGACGTAGTTGGCGTTGAGGACCGCCATGTCCGTGACGTCCTTCAACTCCGGCCCGTGCATCTTGATGTAGTTCCAGGCCTTCAGGAACACGCCGAAGTTGCCATGAAAGCCCGCAACCCGGCCTATGGTCTTCTCGGGGCGCACGAGGTGGTACCCGTCGGCGTCCTTCTCCGCCACGGGATCGGGGCGGAACGGCGCGAGGTCGTCCGAGCAGGCGATGGCGCCGGAGCCGGGCCCGCCGCCCCCGTGGGGGGTTGAGAAGGTCTTGTGAAGGTTGAAGTGCATCACGTCCACGCCCGCGTCGCCCGGGCGCATGCGGCCCATGATGGCGTTCACGTTCGCGCCGTCCATGTACAGAAAGGCGCCGGCCTCGTGCAGGATGTCCGCTATCTCGGCGATGTTCTTCTCGTAGACGCCCAAAGTATTCGGGTTCGTGATCATGAGCGCCGCGGTCGTCTCGTCGACCTTTCCGCGCAGCTCTTCGACGTCCACGCAGCCGTCTTCGTCCAGCCCGATCTCCTCGGACTCGAACCCGACCATCGTGGCCGTCGCCGGATTGGTGCCGTGGGCCGTGGACGGGACGAGGATGGTCGTCCGCCCCGTGTCGTCCCTGTCCTCGAAGAACTTGCGGACCATAAGGATACTCGTCAGCTCGCCCTGGGCGCCGGCCATCGGCTGCAGCGAGACCGCCGGCAGCCCGGAGACCGATGCGAGAAATCCCTGCATCTCGTGCATAACGCGCAGCGCGCCCTGGATCTGCCCTTCGGGCTGCAAAGGATGCAGCCCCGCGAAGCCGGGGACCGCGGTGGCAGCCTCGTTGGCACGCGGGTTGTGCTTCATCGTGCAGGAGCCCAGAGGGTAGAAGTTCGTGTCGATGCCCCAGTTTTCGCGCGAGAGGTTGGTGTAGTGGCGGATCACCGTCGGCTCGTCCACCTCCGGGAGCCCCGGCTTCTCCTTGCGGAGCGCACCCTTCGGCAGGACCTTCTCGAGCCCTACCTTCTCCACGTCGAACTTCGGCAGCGTGTAGCCCCTACGCCCCTCGCGACCCTTGTCCCGGATCAAACTACCCAGCATTCTTGACCACCTCCACGAAACGGTCGAGCTCCCCTCTGGTCCGCTTCTCCGTCACCGCGAGGAGCATCGCCCCATCCCCGAGGTCGAGCCCCCCGATCATCCCGTTCTCCAGCAGCGCCTCGTTGGCCTTCCCCACGTCCGGCAGCTCGACGGCGAACTCCCACAGAAACGGCGCCTCCGGGTACCGCAGCGAGAAGCCCGCCTCCTCCAACCTACCGGCGAGGTAGTGGGCCTTGGAGAGGGAGAGCTCGGCGACCTTGCGTAACCCCTCCGGCCCCATAAGCGCCGCGTAGACCGTCGCGGCGAGGGCGGTGAGGGCCTGATTGGTGCAGATGTTCGAGTTGGCTCGGGCACGGCGGATGTCCTGCTCGCGCGCCCGAAGCGTCAGCACGTAGGCCAGCTTGCCCTCCTTGTCGACCGTCTCCCCGCAGATGCGCCCCGGAAGCTGGCGAACAAACTCGGGCCTGGTCGCCATGTAGCCAGCATACGGACCACCGAAGAGGAGCGGCATCCCCAACGGCTGGGCCTCCCCTACCGCGACGTCGGCCCCGAGCTTGCCGGGGGCCTCGAGAACGGCGAGCGAGACGGGATCGCAGACCGCGACCGCGAGCGCCCCCACCGCGTGCGCGGCCTCCGACGCGGCCTCCACGTCCTCGACCGCGCCGAAGTAGTTCGGGCTCTGGACGAAGACGCCGGAGACGTCGTCCGGGACGTCGGAGAAGTTCGTCGTCCCCCCCTCGAAGGGCAACTCCACGGTCACGACACCGTACGTCTCTATTACCTCGCGGTAGCGAGGGTTCAGGCCTTTGGAGACCGCCACCTTCGGGTCGCGCTTGGTCTGGCGGGCGGTCATGAGCGCGGCCTCGGCGACAGCGTTCGCGCCGTCGTAGACGGAGGCATTGGAGATCTCGAGCCCGGTAAGCTCGGAGATCACGGATTGGAACTCAAAGATGGCCTGCAAGACGCCCTGGCTTATCTCTGGCTGGTAGGGCGTATAAGAGGTCAGAAACTCCCCACGGGAGGTGATCGCTCCGATGGCGGAAGGTGTGATCCTGTCGTAAGCCCCCGCCCCCAGGAAGATCGGGAGCCCCGCGACGTTCTCCCTCGCCAGCCCCTCCACATCGGAGAGGGCCTCGTATTCGGAGAGTGCCGGCGGGAGGTCGAGCTCCCCCTCGAACTTCGGCGAGACGTCGGCGAAGAGGTCGTCCACCGTCCCCGCCCCGATTGCCTCCAGCATCTCACGGACGTCGCCTTCGGTGTGCGGTGTGAATCGCGCCACGCGGTCCTACCCCCTTGGTTTTAGGGTGAGCGTTCTCCCTTCTCCGCCCTGTCCTAAACCTGAGAGTGTTACCCCGTCGGCGCCAGCCCGCGTCGGCCAAAGAGGCCGGCAGGCCGAACTTTCCAGGACGCCCTCCGGCTCGCGGTCCTTTTGCCTGAGAGATTCGGCCCGCAGCGGTCACAGCCGCCGCGAACCTTTCACCTTCGGCGGTCGCGTGGGATTCCCCATCCCCGCGACTCTCTCCCGCGGCCCTCATCAGGCTCATCCCAGATTAGCACAATGCCGGTTCGCTCGCTCTCATAGGTACGATCGGTACGCCGGCCCACGGAGAAATAGCGAAAAGATTCGCAAAAAACCTCGTACAATCTCAACTTTCTTCACATGATTTTGTACACTCGACTCTATGTCGCTCATGGACAAGAAACGGCCCAGCAGGCAACCGAACCAGATGCGCAAGTTCAAGAGGCGCAGAAGGACGGGCGTCTTCGTGCTCGCGGGGCTGGTTCTGCTGGTCCTCGGAACGCTGGCCTACTCCGGGCTCGTCTCGGCCCTCGGGGGGGGATCGGAGCCGGTAAGTCGCGTAGAAGCTCCGGCGGTCGAAGGAGCTCCCGAGGCGGTCTCAGAGGAGCCCGCCGCCGAGAAGCAGGCCAAGGAAGAGGCCGCGAGGCAGCGCGCCGCCGAGGAAGAAGAGGCACGCCAACGGGCCGCCGAGGAGAAAGCAGCGGCGGAGAGGGCCGCAGCCGAGGCCGCCAGGACGCCCGAGGACCCGACGATGTACCTCACGGTCCCGAAGCTCGGCGTCTACGGGCACACCGTCCGGAACGACTCTTCCGAGGATGCGCTGGCGCAGGGCGCGATCAAGGTCCCCGGGACGGGCTTCCCGTGGGAGGAGAAGTCGACGAACACCTACATCGCGGGCCACCGCATCGGCTGGCCGGGCACCGAGAGCGACTACCAGTTCTACAACCTTCCGCTTATGCAGCAGGGTGACGAGGTCATCCTCGAGGACTCCGAGGGCAGGGTCTACAAGTACCAGGTGACCGAGATGTTCGCCGTCTCCCCCTCCGAAAGCTACGTAATGGACGCAATTCCTGGCCGCGACGTGATCTCCCTCCAGACCTGCACGGAGACCCCCGACGACTGGTGGACCATAGGTCCCAGCCTCTACGAGGGCGGCCCCGAATCCGGGCGCCTCGTCGTACGCGCCGACCGCGTCGCCTAGCCTTCCCGACCCGAGCAACACCTTATCCGGTAGTGCATCTCGCACCTCCCCCGTTGGCGAATTAAGACCCGTTATGGTCGCCGTATCATCCTCCATCT
>JADDPR010000572.1 GCA_016781775.1 Rubrobacter sp.
ATGACCCCGTGCTCCCCGCTCCCGACCGGGTAGCCCTCCAGGAACCGCTCGAGGACGAACAGGACCGAGGCGCTGGACATGTTGCCGTAGTCCCTCAGCACCTCGCGGGAGAGGGCGAGGCTGCCCGGCTCCAGCCCGAGGGCCTCCTCGTAAGCCTCGATCACCTTTGCCCCACCGGGATGGACGACGAGGTGCCGAAGGTCTTCCGGGACGAGCCCGTGCCTCTCGCAGGCCTCCTCCACCGTCGCCCGCGTCCGCGTCCTCACTATCTGGGGCACGCTCCTGGCGAAGCGCACCTTTAAACCCGACTCCACCAGGTCCCACCCCATGACGTCCCCGGTGCCCGGCCACGTCGTGCTGTGACTCCCCAGAACCTCCGGCCCCTCCCCCGGGCCAAGGAGCACGGCGGCCGCCCCGTCGGCGAAGAGGCTCGCCGCCACCAGGTTGCTCTTCGAGAGGTCCCCCACCTGGAACGTGAGCCCGCACAGCTCCACCGCCACCACGAGCACGTACTCGTCCGGGTACGCGCGAGCATAATCCGCCGCCCGCGCCACCCCGGCCGCCCCTCCCGCGCACCCTAGGCCCCACACCGGGACGCGCTTGAGGTTGGGGCTGAAGCCCAACCCGAAGAGCAGCTTCGCGTCCAGGCTCGGGGTGGAGATACCGGTGGTGGAAACGAAGAACAGCGCCGCCACCTCCTCCGGCCCCACCCCCGCCTGGTCCAGGCAGCGCCGCGCCGCCTCCTCCGAGAGCTCCAGGGCGTGCTCGACGTACAGGGCGTTACGCTCGGGGAAGGACCACTCCCGCCCGAACCACTCCAGGGGCCGGCAGAAGTGGCGGGATGCTATCTCGCCGTTGTCGAAGACCGGCAGGAGCCGGTCCAGGTCCCGGAACTTCCCGGCGAAGAGACGGCGGGCGAACTCCTTGATCTCCCCCTGCTCCACGCGGTGGGGAGGCACGGCCGTGGCCGCCGAGAGGATGCGTGGGTTGTCGTCCCGGGCATCAACCATCGGAATCTCCCAACGTCTCTCGGCGGGACACGACCTTACCTGCCTCAGGCCCTAGCCGGCGCGCCGCCCCGCGACGAGAACGCGACCGCGATGCCCGCCACACCCAGCGTGAGGTGGATGATGTTGTCGACGATGCTGTAGCCGTGGGGGAGCAGCCCGAAGAGCATGGGGATAACGAAGCCCAACACACCCACCAGCAGGTAGACCACGCCCAACCCGCCGACCACGCCGCGGGCGAGCCCCTCGTCGCGCTGCCCGAAGCCCACGTAGGCCAGGAGCCCGCCCGTGAGCAGGTGGACGAGGTCCTCCACGATGTCTATGTTCACGAGCCCGAGCAGCGGCTCCTCGCCCGCGATCAGCCCCACCACCCCGATCAGGATGACCACAACCCCCACAACCCCTGCGTACGTCCTTGCCATCTTCTTCCGTCCTCCTCGTCTCGAACGTTCTTGAACGCGAATTCCTGCTACAACCGCCGAAAAGCTTCTCTCTTCTTTAGCCGGCCTGTCCTTCCTCCTCCCTGACGGCCCTCTCCGCCGCCCGGAAGCCGACCTTCGAGTGGGTGCCGTCGCAGAACGGCTTCGTCGTCGAGCCCCCGCAGCGGCACAACGCCATCGTCTTCCGCTCGAAGGGGAACTCGTTGCCCTCGGCGTCGACGACGACCGCAGGCCCCCTCACCAGGAACGGCCCGTGATCCAGGGCGGCGATCTTTGTCCTCTCCGTCATGCTTTGCCTCCTTGTTCTCCGGTTACTTTTTGCCGCATTCTTGTTCGCCCCCTCGCCGATGAACCAACGGTCACGAACCGTCCCTACCTCCCGCGAGGCGTCGTCGTAAGGACCCCGACCACGGTGGCCGCCGCCACGACGTGCATGAGGATCAACGCTCCGGCGGATGGCCCGGCGACCCCCTGCAAGGGGATGGGCGCCAACGAGAGAAGCAGGACGACGAGGGCGGTTAGGCGGAAGACGCGGATCGGGCGCCGCGAGAACCGACCGATAACGCCCAACACGACCGCCGCGCCGACCGCGCCGATCGCGCTGGCCGCGACCACCGGGCCCAGGGTCAGCCCTCGTCGGGCGGCACGACGACGGCGCCCAAGAGGGACGACCAAACCACCAGCACGAGGGCGCTGGCGACCGCCGCAAGCACCGCGGCCAGAAGCCCCCTACGCAACAAATGAGCGGCGGGGCTCCGCTCCGAGAATGCCTCATTACGCGTCGTAGATTCCACGTTCTTCCTCCTTACCGTAGCCGACTGCCGGTATG
>JADDPR010000502.1 GCA_016781775.1 Rubrobacter sp.
CAACGCCCGCAGCCGAGAGCCGATGGTCGCAAGATCCATCCCCGACCCGTCCGTCAACTCGCCTTCCATGCGCGAGAGTCTACCTCCGGACGCGGATCAGTGTCCAGGACTTCCCCCATACTAAAGTTTGGCAAACGATGTACCTGAGAGGCAAAAAAACACCCTAAAAAGGTTTGTGAAAGCGTTTGTATTGCCTGTTTGACAAAATGCTTCTGGGGGATAAGGTTCGGAGTGAGCGCGAGCATTCGGGCGGCGTTTCCCGTGGACAGGTTGGGTTCTCAGGGCGGGCCGTCGGAACAGGTTGCGGCTCCGGCAATTTGCAGGATCGGAACGGGTTAGCGAAAGCAGGAGATAGGCAGCGAATTTGAGTAGCAGCCAGAAACCCGTCCGGGTTTGGGGCCCACTATATGCCCCAAACTTGTTTATCCGCCGCGAAGAGCGGGCCGATGTTGGAGGCGAGGAAGAAAGGGAAGACGCTGAGCGAGAGAGGACATAACGGCAGGCCTGAGGAGACGACGGTGGAGAATCAGGGCATCCTGACCAACCGCCAGGGTCACCCGGTCTACGACAACCAGAACCAGCGCACCGTGGGGGCGCGTGGTCCGGCGACGCTCGAGAATTACCAGTTTCTCGAGAAGATCAGCCACTTCGACCGCGAGCGCATCCCGGAGCGTGTGGTGCACGCCCGTGGCGCCGTGGCGCACGGGTACTTCGAGGCCTACGGCAAGATAGGCGACGAGCCGGCCTCCAAGTACACGCGGGCCAAGCTCTTCGGGACCGAGGGCGAGCAGACGCCGGTCACCATCCGCTTCTCGACGGTCATCGGCGGGCGTGACTCGTCCGAGACGGCGCGCGACCCGCGAGGCTTCGCCGTCAAGTTCCGGACCGAGGACGGCAACTGGGACCTCGTCGGCAACAACATCGCGGTCTTCTTTATCCGCGACGCGATCAAGTTCCCCGACGTCATCCACTCCCTCAAGCCCGACCCCGTGACCTTCCGGCAGGAGCCGAACCGCATCTTCGACTTCATGAGCCAGACGCCGGAGTCGATGCACATGCTCACCCACCTGTTCAGCCCCCGCGGCATCCCCTCGGACTACCGTCACATGCAGGGTTTCGGGGTGAACACGTACAAGATGGTCAACGAGGCGGGCGAGACCGTGCTCGTGAAGTACCACTTCCAGCCGAAGGCGGGCGTCAAGGCGCTCACGCAGGAGCAGGCCAACTCGATCCAGGCGACCGACCTCGGCCACGCGACCAAGAACCTCATGGACGCCATCGACCGCGGCGACTACCCCGAGTGGGAGCTTCAGGTCCAGATCATGTCGGACGACGAGCACCCCGAGCTCGACTTCGACCCGCTCGACGACACGAAGGTCTGGCCCGAGGATCGGTTTCCGCTGTACCCGGTCGGCCGCATGGTGCTCGACCGCAACATCACGAACCACTTCAACGAGAACGAGCAGATCGCCTTCGGCACCGGTGTCCTCGTCGACGGCCTCGACTTCTCCGACGACAAGATGCTCGTCGGCAGGACCTTCAGCTATTCGGACACCCAGCGCTACCGCGTCGGCCCGAACTACCTGCAGCTCCCGATCAACCAGCCTAGGGTCCGCCCGGCGACAAACCAGCGCGGCGGCCAGATGGAGTACTACGTCGACCTCGGCGAGGGCCAGAGCCCGCACACGAACTACGAGCCGAGCACCCTGGGCGGCCTCCGGGAGGCCGACTACCCGACCCACGACGAGCAGGGCCCGGTCATCGAGGGACGCCTGACGCGCAAGCGCATCCCGCGCACGAACGATTACCAGCAGGCCGCGGACCGCTACCACCTGATGATGGACTGGGAGCGCGACGACATGGTCTTCAACTTCGTCGACCTGCTCGGCCAGTGCGACCGCCACATCCAGGAGCGGATGGTCTGGCACTTCTACCTCGTCGACGACGACTTCGGCAACCGCGTCGGCGGGGGCCTCGGCATAAAGGCCTCCGACGTGGCGCACCTCCAGCCGCTCCCCAAGCAGAGGCTCACGGACGAGGACCAGCAGCGCCTCTCGAACCTCGGCAACAACCCGCCCCGCGAGCTCAGCGGCAAGCAGATGACGGGCACGGTACACGTCATGCAGGCGGACGAGGAGAGCGCGAACGGCACGAACGGCTCGGCTTACAGCGCAAGCGGCATGCAGCCCTCCAGCTCCAACCAGTAGCACAGGCGCACGCGTAGAGGGGCCCCCGGAGACGTCTCCGGGGGCCCCTCTGCTCTTGACCTTCCC
>JADDPR010000324.1:0-1764 GCA_016781775.1 Rubrobacter sp.
GGTCTCTCTCAACTCCCGCCAGTCTTCCTCCAAGCGTACGCGACCCGGTAACTCCAGCAACAACTCCTTTCGCCGAAGCCGCACGTACTCCTTCAGCGCCGCCTCGACGGTCGCTGCCTTCGTGCGCTTTCCCGAGAGCCTGATCGCTTCCGCTATCAATTGCGCATCTATTTCGACCGTAGTTCTCACGCATAGAAATGCAGCACAAAATCGATCCTATTCTGCTACCCGTGTTGCTTACAACTTTAGTAAGTGTCGGGTCATGCAGGTCACCAAGGGCTTGTTACGAGGGTTAGGCGTTGCGCCGGCCGAGGGACGCTTTTGTGCTGGGGCATCATACCGAGCGTTCGTTCCACGCTTCACCTGACGAAGAGCCACAACGCGGCGATGACCCCGTAGGCCACGATACCGCCGCGCAGCACGCGGTCATTCACCCGTTGCGCAAGGCGCGCGCCCACCTGCCCACCCACGAGGGAGGCCGTCCCGACGATGGCGACGGCGGTCCAGTCCACGGGCGCCAGCAGGGCGAAACCCAGCGCCGCCGCGCCGCCGATGACGAGCTGCAGCAGCGCCTTCAGCGCGTTGAGCCGCTGCAAGGTGTCCTCGAAGAGGAGGCCGAGCAGGGCGAGGACGGCCACGCCCAGGGCGGCGGAGAAGTAGCCGCCGTAGACGGCGACGAGGGTTTGGGCCGTGATCGACCCGAGTCCCGGCTTCTCCCGGAGGCCCGAGCGCTTCCCCATGAAACGCCCGAGGGCCGGCTGAGCGGCGAGGAGCGCGCAGGCGGCGAGAACCAGAAAGGGCACGACCCCCTCGAAGGCGGCCTCGGAGCTCACGAGGACGAGGCCGACCCCGACGAGGCCCCCGACGGCGCTCGCGAGCGCGAGCGGGACGACCCTGCGGCCCTGGCCGCCCAGCCCCTCGCGGTAGCCCAGGGCGCCCGTCACGTAGCCGGGGAGGACGGCCACGTTGTTGGTTACGTTGGCGATCAGCGGCGGCAACCCTACCGCGATAAGGGCGGGGAAGGTGACGAGAGAGCCGCCACCCGCCGCGGCGTTGATCGCGCCCGCCACCACGCCCGCGACGGCGAGCAGCAACGCGGACCCGAGCTCTAGCTCCATCCGGTCCCGCCAGCACGAGCCGCGCACCCACGGATGCTCGCTGAACGCGATGAACCGGAGGCCTGCGGCGCTCCCGGCCGACGGCCGCTGTTGGGGGTAATTTCCCCTCTACCGACCGTCGTGGACCGCCTCGAGCGTCTTGCGCCAGAACTCGTCCTTCTCACCGGGGACGAAGGGCAGGTAGAGGGAGACGCGGTCCACGAGGCCCTCGTAGCGTTCCTTGAGGGCCGGTCCAATCTCGTCCGGGGCGGCCTCGACGGCGAGGGTGCGGAGCATCTCGTCGGTGATCAGGCCCGGCATCTCGTCCCATTTGCCTTCCCTGGCGAGCCCGCCGAGGCGGTCGCCGACCTCGCCCCAGCCGTGGACGTCGAGGACGGTGCGGTAGGTCGGGGTCGAGGCGTAGAAGGCCGCCTGGGCGCGCATCTTCTCCCGTTGCTCCTGCATGGCCTCCTCCGTCTCGCCGGTGATGACGAAGACGCTGGTCGCCAGTTCGATCTCCCGCGCGTCGCGGCCCTCCGTGCCTGCGCCCTCCTCCACGGCCGGCTTGACGACCTGCCTCACGTACTCGGGGGTGTGGAAGGGATGGACGTGGAAGCCGTCGCAGAGCGAGCCCGCGAGGCGCGCGAGGCGCGTGTTCACGCCGGCT
>JADDPR010000324.1:1779-9273 GCA_016781775.1 Rubrobacter sp.
TTCGGGTGCTCTATAGGACCGGGGTTGAAGAACGGGGTCATGAGGGTGTGCTTGTAGAACTCGCCCTCGTACTTGAGCTTCCCCTCGCTCTGGAAGGACTCCCAGATCGCGCGAAGCGCCCGTATGTAGTCCGCGAGGCGCGAGGCCGGCTTGTCCCAGGGCATCGAGAACCTGCGGGTGATGTGCGCCTTGACCTGCGTGCCGAGCCCGAGGATAAACCGGCCCCCGGAGAGGTCTTGGAGGTCCCACGCAAGCTGCGCCGTCACCATCGGGGAGCGGGAGAAGGCGATGGCGACGGAGTTGCCGAGGGAGAGGCTTTTTGTAGCGCCCGCCGCGACCGCGAGCGGGAGAAAGGAGTCGTGCTTCGTCTCGCTCGTCCACAGGCCCGAGAAGCCTAAAGATTCGGCGGCGCTGCTCACCCCGGTTATGCCGCTGAGGTGCTTGCCGTCGACGGGGAGGCCTGCGTCCAGCTTCATAGACCCTCCTTACGGCAGCAGGATGAGCTTGCCGGTGGTCTTGCGGCCTTCGAGGTCGCGGTGCGCCTGGTCCGCCTCGGAGAGCTTGTAGGCGCCCCCGATGCGCACGGAGAGGTTGTTCTGCCCGATCCAGGTGAACAGGCTCTCGGCCCTCCACAGAAGCTCCTCGCGGGTCGCCGTATAGTGGGCGAGCGAGGGACGGGTGACGAAGAGCCCGCCCTTCTGGTTGAGGACCTGCAAGTCGACGGGCGGGACGGGTCCGCTCGAGGCGCCGAAGAGGACGAGGTAGCCGCGGGGCTTCAGGGAGTCGAGGCTGCCGTCGAAGGTGGTCTTCCCGACGGAATCGTAGACGACGTCGACGCCTTCACCGCCGGTGATGCGCCGCGTCTCCTCGACGAAGTCGTGCTGGGTGTACAGGATCACCTCGTCCGCCCCCGCCCCCCTGGCGAGCTCGGCCTTCTCTTCGGTAGAGACGGTCCCGATAACGGTGGCACCCCGCATCTTGGCGAGCTGACAGAGCAGGAGCCCCACGCCCCCGGCCGCCGCGTGCACGAGCGCGGTCTGCCCCTCCTGCAAGGGAAACGTGCTGTGCGTGAGGTAGTGCGCCGTCATCCCCTGCAGCATCACCGCCGCCGCCATCCGCGCTTCGACGTACGTTACGTTAAACGGCACGAGCTTCTCGGCCGGCGCAACGATGTGCTCGGCATAAGCCCCCGGCACCCCGGCGAAGGCGACGAAATCCCCCTCCGAGAACTCCTCGACCCCCTCGCCGACCGCCTCGACCTCGCCCGCCCCCTCGTTGCCCAGGGTGCGCGGCAGCTCTCCGGGGTAGAGCCCGGTCCTCTGGTAGACGTCGATAAAGTTGACCCCGCTCGCGGCCAGCTTGACGCGAACCTCGCCGGAGCCCGGCTCCGGGACGGGGACGTCCTCGTAGCGCAAAACCTCCGGCCCGCCGAACTCGCTAAACCTGACTGCCTTCAACCGCCACCCCCTGTCCGATCGTCCAACGCCGACCTTCCCCCGCCCTCCGGACATTGTAGCGGGGGAGCGAACGCGCCGGGAAACGGCTTTTGTAACTGCTTGATTGGGATAGAATGCGGCGTATGGAGCAGATGGTGGTGGACAACCGCTACGCGCTGGTCCGGGCTCTGGGGAGTGGGGGGATGGCGAAGGTCTACCTCGCCCACGACGAGGTCCTGGGGCGCGACGTGGCGCTCAAGATGTTGCGCGGGGCCTACGCAGAGGATGAGGAGTTCGTCGAGCGTTTCAAGCGCGAGGCCCAGGCCGCAGCCAGGCTCTCGCACCCCAACATCGTCGCCGTCTACGATCGGGGGCGCTCCGAGGACGGCTCGTACTACATCGCGATGGAGTACGTCCCCGGCGGGACGTTGAAGGATAGGATCGTGCGCGACGGGGCGTTGGCGCCCGGGGTATCGGCCGGGGTGGCCGAGCAGATCGCGGACGCGCTCTCGGCGGCGCACGAGCAGGGCGTGATCCACCGCGACATCAAGCCCCAGAACGCCCTGGTTACCCGCTCCGGCGACGTGAAGGTGACGGACTTCGGCATCGCGCGTGCCGCCGCCAGCCCGTCCGTCACCGCGACGAGCGTGGTCCTCGGGACCGCCGCCTACATGTCTCCCGAGCAGGCGCAGGGCAAGCCGGTAGGGCCGGCGAGCGACCTGTACTCCCTCGGCGTGGTCCTCTACGAGATGCTCACCGGGGCCCTCCCCTTCGAGGCCGAGAACCCGGTGGCGGTCTCCCTGAAGCACATCAACGAGCTCGCGCCCTCACCCCGGGAGGCCAACCCGGAGGTCCCCGAGGCCCTGGACGCCATCACCCTCCGGCTCCTCGCCAAGAACCCCGAGGACCGCTACCCGAGCGCCGCCGCCCTCGCCAACGACCTGGAGCGCCTGCAATCCGGCCTCGCCCCGACCGTCGTGGACGCCGAGAAGACGAAGCTGATGGTCGCGCCCTTATCGCCGCTGCCGCAGGACAAAACGCGCGTCGCCCCGACCGCCGTGGCGCCGCCCCGTCCCGCTGCCCCGACCGAGAGGAGGCCCGGGGGTGGGCTGTTTCGCCTCCTGACCCCGCTGCTCGTCGGTGTCGCCCTACTCGCGGGCATCGCCTACGCCCTCACCGCCGACTGGGGCTCGTCCGGGGATACGGGCACAAACCAGAACTCCCCTGCCGAGAACAGTCCGGAGGTCCCCAACGTTCAGGTTCCGGACTTGAGAGGGTACGGGCAGGAAGAGGCAGAGGCGCTCTTGCGTCAGAGCGGCTTCGAGGTCGATGTCCAAACCCGCGAGAGCACCTTCGAGGAAGAGGGCGTCGTCCTGGACCAGTCGCCCGGAGCGGGCGAGCAGGCGGAGGAGGGAGACGAGGTCACCCTGATCGTAGGCGACGGGCCGTCGGTGGTTACGGTTCCGGACCTCGGCTACGAGTCGACCGCCGCCGCGGACCTCGCTTACGCGGGCCTCGTGCTCGGAGACAGAACGTACGAGTACAGCGACCAGTTTGAGGCCGGGCTTATCTTGAGGACCGATCCTGCCGAAGGGACCCAGACAGAGCGCGGAGACTCCGTGGACATCGTCGTCAGCTCCGGACCGGCGCCCGTCGTGCCGAGCGAGCCCACCTCCGACCAGTCCGGCGGGGGAGGTTCCGGCCAGCCCTCCGACGGAGGCACCGGGGGGGGAGGCCAACAGCAGGGCCAGCCCGGCGACGGGGGCGGCAACGGCATCCCTGGTGTCGACGGCAACCTTCCCGGCTTCGGCAACGGTCAGGGTGACGGCGAGGGTAACGGCGGCGAAGGTAAAGACAGGAAAGATAAAGGCGGCGAGGGCGAAGACGACTAGGGGCGTCGGGTAGAGGGGCGGCGCGTAGTGCCTGTCTTCCCTGCCGGAGTTTCTGTTGGCTGACGGTGAGGTGGCCGCGAGCGTGGAGCCGGTATACGTTGTTCCCTATGACCCACGTTGGCCCGGGCTCTTCGAGATCGAGCGTGCGCGCGTGGAGGCGGTCGTGGGCGGTCTTGTCGAGGCTATGGAGCACATAGGCAGTACGGCCGTGCCGGGCTTGGACGCAAAGCCGGTCGTAGATCTCATGGCGGGCGTAAGAAGCTTGCGGGATGCCGACCGCTGCATAGGGCCGCTGGAGGGGATCGGCTACTCCTACTGGTCGGATGACCCGAGGGCGTACCGCCGCTACTTCGTCAGGTTCGCCGATGCAGAAAGGACCGCGCGCACCCACAACCTCCATATCGTGGAGACCACGCACGGGTTCTGGGAGCGCCATCTGCTCTTTCGCGATTACCTGAGAACGCACCCCGAGACCGCCCGGGAGTACGCCCGGCTCAAGCACGAGCTCGCGGTCCGCTTCCGCCACGACCGCGAGGCTTATACGGAGGCCAAAATGGGCTTCATCGAGGCTGTGCTCGTGCGCGCGCGAGCATACCTTCAAGACCCGAGCGCGTAGATCACGATGGCTACCTCGATTGCGAAGGTTAGGAAGTAGTTCCCCGGCAGGGAAACCTCCTACGATGCTCTCCCGCCCTATAGGGACCTGCCCTTGGGAGGCAGCATGCATCTCCAATAGTACGAAGCCGGCCCTTACGAGGTGTGTCTCGTATCCCTCAGGGGTGAAAGCAAGATCAGTAGGAGCATCGGCAAGGCTAGAGGGGGTGTAGCGATGAGTCTGCGGACGTTCCCAGAACTCCTCGTCTGTCGCTACTCGACCTCCACGCTCGCTCCTTGTTACGTCGCCGCCCGCACCCCCTCTGATATATTGCCCGGAAGGGCGAGGGTTCGGACGCGCATGCACAAGGGGGTAGCTATGGCGACGGTCCGTGAGGTGACGATGGATCTCCTGCGGGGGCTGGGGATGACCACGATCTTCGGCAACCCGGGGTCGACGGAGCTGCCGTTTTTGAGGGACCTGCCGGAGGACTTCCGTTACGTGCTCGGGCTCCAGGAGGCGCCTGTGCTCGGGATGGCCGAGGGGTACGCGAGGGGGACGGGGCGCGCGGCGCTCGTCAACCTGCACACGGGGCCGGGCCTGGGCAACGCGATGGGCAACCTCGTCACGGCGTGGCACAACAAGACCCCGCTCGTCGTCACGGCGGGGCAGCAGGACCGGCGGCACATCGCCCTGGAACCGCTGCTTACCGGCAAGCTCGTCGACCTTGCGAGGCCCTACGTCAAGCGGAGCCACGAGCCCTACCGCGCCGAGGACGTGCCCCGCGAGATCCACCGCGCGTATCACACCGCCATGCAGAACCCGCAAGGGCCGGTCTTCGTCTCCATCCCTATGAATGATTGGGACGCGGAAGGGGAGCCGTTCGAGGCGCGCGAGATCTCCCACCGCACCTCCCCCGACCCCGAGGAGCTCGGCCGGATCGCCGAGCTCCTCGCCGGGGCTAGGAGGCCCGCGATCGTGGCGGGGCCCGGGATCGAGCGCGCCCACGCCTTCTACGACGCGGTCGCGCTCGCGGAGAAGGCGCGGGCGGAGGTCTGGGCGGCCCCGAACTCCCCCCTGGGCGGCTTTCCGCAGGACCACCCGCTCTTTGTGGGCTACCTCGTCCTGGCCCAGAAGAAGCTCGCCGAGCTTCTCGCGCCGTACGACCTGGTGCTCGTCCTCGGCGCCCAGGTCTTCCAGTACTACCCGTACATGCCCGGACCCGTGGTCGAGGGGGAGACGCGGCTCATTCAAATCACCGACGACCCCGACGAGGCGAACGGCGCGGCGGCCGGCACGAGCGTGGTCGGCGATGTCGGGTTAGCGATACGCGGCCTACTCGACGCCCTCCCCGAATCGGACCGGCCCTCGCCCGCCCCGAGGGAGCGTCCCCGTGCGCCGGAGGCCTCGGTCCCGATGTCCGTCGAGTACGTGATGCACACCCTCGCCGAGGTCCTCCCGGAGGATGCGATGGTCGCGGACGAGTCTGCCTCCAGCAAGGCCAAGCTCCACAAGTACATCCGGCCGAGCCGGCCCGGCGGTTACCTTACCTCGGCGGCCGGGGGCCTAGGGTACTGCCTCCCCGCCGCCGTGGGCTTGAAGCTCGCGAACCCGGAGCGTCCGGTGGTGTGCGTGATCGGGGACGGCTCCGTAATGTACTCGGTGCAGGCGCTCTGGAGCGCGGCGCAGTACGGCACGAACGTGCTCGTCGTCGTGATAAACAACAGGGGATACTCGATCCTCAAGGGCTTCCGGGATGCCCTCGGCATCCCGGACACCGTCCCCGGCCTCGACCTCCCCGACATAGACGTCGTCCGCGTTGCCGAGGGACTCGGAGTTACGGGCGAGACGGTAGAGAGGCCCGAAGCTCTCAAGGAGACCGTGGAGCGCGGCCTGAACAGCAACCGGCCCCACCTCCTCAACGTGATCGTAGACCCGGCCGTCCCCAAACTACTGAGCTAGCCGCAGAGGTGGCCCAGAGCCGTGGCAGTTAGGGGTTCATATGGAGAGGGACCCCTGCGACGATAGAACGCAGGGACCCCTCGTCTCCCTTAGCGAGAGCTCTTCTGCTTGCGGGTCTCCCGGATCGCCTCCATGTAGCCGCTCGTCATCCCCTGGTAGCGGTCCACCTCGTCGAATGCCTGGCGCCCCCCAGGTTCCATCCCGGCGAAGCGCTTCTTCAACGCGACGGTGGTGAAGTACACGCCCCGGTAGTAGGGGACGAGTTGCTCGAGCGACATGGGAGGCCTCTCGGGACGGACGGTAGAAGCCTCCGCCTCGTCTGCGGAGAGGCTAACCTCCGCCGGAGCATCTTTCTCCGCGCTCGAGGCCTCCTCCCCGGCCATTCCGTCCAGCGTCTCGAGGATGGGATCGTCACCTGAACGGTCCGCGAAGTCGCTCCCCTTGTAGACGTAGCGCACCGCTCCGGAGCGGTCGATGACCAGGATCGCGGGGACGGCGACGCCTTCCCGGGCGCTCCACAGGTCGTAGAGCTTCGAGAGCTCCCCCTTTGCGTCACTCAGAAGCGGGAAGGGGAGGTCCAGCTTCTCGACCATCGCCATGTTGTGCCCCGGTCGATCTACGCTGATACCGGCGATCCTCGCCCCACGATCCTCGAACTCTCCATACTCCCTGGCATAGCTGACCAGCTGCCCGTTGCAGTAAGGTCACCAGTCACCTCGGTAAAAGACCAGAACTATAGGACCCGCTTCCAGCTCTCTAGCCAGGTTAAAGATTCTACCTTGCTCGTCCGGCAGCTCAAAGTTCGGCGTCTTCTCGCCGACGACCGGGATGGTGCCTGTCTTCTCAGTGATGTGTTCCTCCAAGCCTCGTTTGTACATAGCTAACATACCCAGATACGGTGCCCGGAATGCGTGCCCCGTGCTCGGACTCGAAGCGGCGAAGCGGCGGGCCGAATAGTTGTTCAAGACGCAATCTGTGAGCCCGGCTCCGTGCTGGAGCAGCAATCCGAGTTTGCTCCTCGGAGATTTGGGCTTGCCCCAGGCGTTGGCTGCCACCCACGATGAGGCGCCTAATCGTGCACCTCGAGGCGGAGTGCACTCTGTTGACCGGGCTGAGCATACTGTTCGCCCACCTGCCAGATGTCCCTGTTCTCGGCAGTTGGCGTGGAAGTTTCGAAGAACTAGCCCACATGGGCTACGGAAAATACCCCCTATGGGGGAAGCGTTGCCCTTTTTCTTGACACAATGATTTCAAGAAGACGTGTACGACGGGGCGGGACCTACCCTTCTTTCTCCGCCCCCTTAAAGAAAGGGAGAACCCCCTACATGAGAAGGGCAATGCTACTGTTCACTACCATGGCGATCATGGTGTCATCGTACGCGGGGGCGGCGTTATCTGCTCCGGTAAACGAGGTGGAGCCGAACGACTCGACTGCTCAGGCGCAGAACATCGATCGGTACTTCAGCCTGGACAACAATCCCGAGATCTCCAACTCGACCACCGTACCGCACGTCACGGTCAACGGTACGGGTAACGACACCTTCGACTACTACTCCTTCACGGTTCCCGAAGCGGGCGTAACGACCTCCTTGGGAGTCTTGGACATCGA
>JADDPR010000378.1 GCA_016781775.1 Rubrobacter sp.
TCCGAGACGGACCTCCTCTCGCGCGGCCTCGCAAGCGCCGGCCCCCTCGTGAGCTTCAAGGCGCGCCTGCTCCTCTCGCTGCTCCTCCGCTCCGGCGCATCGAAAGACGCGGTCGCCGAGACCTTCGAGCAGTGGACGGGCTGAGGGAAAGCGCCGAGGAGCGGGACGCGCGCCTTACGTCCTCGGTGAGAAGTAGCGCGGGGCTTCTCCCTCAGGCGCTTCGGTCGTTGCCGGGTTTGTGAGCCGGTTCCGGGGCGTCGGCGGGCGGGTCACCGGCGGCCTCTTCGAGGGCGTCGAGGGCTGACGTGTAGTCCATGCCGGTCGCCCTGAGGAGGTCTACGGCGGTGGAGCGGATCTGTCCGACGAGCGCGCTGGTCGCGAGATCGCGCTGATGGTCGAGCACGCCGGTCGCGCCGCGTCCGGCCGCGAGGGCGTAGCGCCTGACGTCGTCGGTGGTCCGGGGGGACCCGTCGAGGTAGGAGGCGAGGCCCCTCACCGCCCTGGAGAGGTTGAGGACGGCCGCGGGGAGGGCATTCGGGGTCGATTCGGTCTTCCGCAGCAGGCGCAACGCCGAGCGGGAGAGCACCCGCGCGTTGGGGACGGCGAGATCCAGGTTCTCGGCCGCCGTCACGTAGGACTGGAGGCGATCGAGGGATCGCCTCCGGACCGGGGAGAGCCGGGCGGTATCGCGCGCAGCGTTGAGGGACGCCCTGAGCTCGTCCACCCGATCGTCGGTCTCGCGCGCCTCCAGGAGCGCGCCCTCGGCCTTGGTCTCGTCCCTGCTCTCGAGGGACGCGGCAACACCCTCCAGGGTGGTCGCGAGGGCGTCGAGCACGGGCCGCGACGCCCTCGCTATCCTCCGCTCCGGGTCGACCGGGAGGAGCACGCCGATGACCAGAGCCAGACCGATGCCCACGAGCGCATCGAAGACGCGGTCCAGCGAGAAGCCTTTCTGCGGGGCCTCCAGGGTGACCACGATGATCGAGGAGATCGCGATCTGCGTGAGAAGGAGCGGGCCCCCGCCGAAAAACACCACAGCACCCATCGCTACAGCTAGCACCACCGCGAGTTGCAGCGGCCTCGCCCCGAGGACGAAGAGCACCAGGAGGTCGGCGATCACGAGTCCCAGGGACACCCCGAGGATAACCTGGATCGCTCGATTCACCGCCCAGCCAACCGAAGCGCCCAGCGTTATCACGGCCGCCACCGCCGCGAAGAACGGCTGCGGGTGCCCCAGAAGGAGTTTCGCGAGGAAATAGGCAAGACCCGCGGCCAGAGCAGTTTGCAGGACCGGCCAACCCCTGTCCCTTAAACGGCCTATGCCCCCTTGTAAACGTCCGCGCAACGCTCCGATCTCGGACACCTGCCCATCTTTGGAGAACAACTATTTCGTAACGTTGGTCCTACCCGGGGCGACGGTCCTTCTACCGGAGTTCCTCCGGCCGGGGTGCTCCAACGCACGGACAGTGGTGCGGTCGGGGAGCGAGTTTGACGAGGCCGGGGCCGAGCGCTTACCGTGTCACGCCAGGACGTTAAGGATCAACCGGCGGTCCGCGACCAGTCGGAGGAGGAGGCTTCGTGTCGGAAGGTGAGATCTGCTGCATGACGGCCACGGAGCTGGCCGCACGAATTCGGGAGGGGGAGCTATCGGCGAGCGAGGTGATGGAGGCGCACCTGGCGAGGATCGAGGGCGCGAACCCGACGGTCAACGCGATCGTCACGCTCCTGCCGGATGAGGCGATGGCGGGCGCCCGCGCCGCCGACGAGGCACTCGCCCGCGGCCTGCCCGTCGGGCCGCTGCACGGGCTCCCGGTGGCGCACAAGGACCTGGCGCTCACGAAGGGCATCAGGACGACCTTCGGCTCCCCCATCTTCCGTGACTTCGTCCCGGAGACGGACGCCCTGATCGTGGAGCGGCTCAATCGGGCCGGCGCGGTCACGGTCGGCAAGACGAACACCCCCGAGTTCGGCGCGGGCTCCCAGACCTTCAACGAGGTCTTCGGGGAGACGCTCAACCCCTACGACACGACGAAGACGTGCGGCGGCTCTAGCGGGGGTGCCGCAGCGGCGCTTGCGTGCGGGATGCTCCCTCTCGCGGACGGGAGCGACATGGGCGGCTCCTTACGCAACCCGGCCTCCTTCTGCAACGTCGTCGGCCTGCGCCCGTCGCCGGGGAGGGTCCCGACTTGGCCCGACGTAGCGCCCCATCCCCTCTCCGTAGAGGGCCCGATGGCCCGCACCGTCGAGGACGTGGCGCTGATGCTCGGCGCCATCGCCGGCCCCGACACCCGCTCTCCGCTCTCGCTCTCCGAGCCCGGTAGCGTCTTCTTCCAACCTCTCGACCGGGAATTCGACGGGGCCCGGGTGGCATGGAGCAAGGACCTCGGGGGGCTGCCGGTCGACCGCCGGGTGACGGAGGTGATCGAGGGGGGTCGCCACGTCTTCGAGTCCCTGGGCTGCCGGGTGGAGGAGGCCGAACCCGACCTGGCGGACGCCGACGAGGTCTTCAAGATCCTCAGGGCCTGGCGCTTCGAGCTCGCGTACGGGGAGCTTTTGAAGAAACGCCGCGGGGAGATGAAGAACACGGTGGTGTGGAACATCGAGGAGGGGGCGCGGCTAAGCGGCCCGGAGGTCGCGTGGGCCGAGCGGAGGCGCGCAGAGCTGTACCAGGGGGCGCGCGAGTTTATGGACGCCCACGAGTTTCTCGTCCTGCCGGTCTCTCAGGTGCCGCCCTTCGAGGTGGGGCTGCGCTACCCGACGGAGATAAACGGCCAGCCGATGGAGACGTACATCGACTGGATGAAGTCCTGTTACCTCGTCACCGTGATGGGCCTGCCGGCGATCTCGGTGCCGTGCGGCTTCACCCCCGAGGGCCTGCCCGTGGGCGTCCAGATCGTGGGACGCCCCCGCGACGACCTCGGCGTCCTGCAACTGGCCCACGCCTTCGAGGGCGCCACGGGGTACGGCGGGCGCCGGCCACCCATCGCGGGTTAGGGAAGAACGGTGCCCCGGTAGCACGGTCCGGCACAAGACCGCTGGCAACAACATTGCCAAACGGGCTAGAATGTCTTTGTCCTCGAACAATAGTGGGCTCGCGGGCACCCGCTCGCGTCCCCGTGGAGGTGAGCTTGTCGGGTCGAGAAACGAGTGTACCTTCGCAGGAAGTCGTGGAGAACGTGCTCACGTCGGCGAAGGAAGCGCTGGATATGGACATCGCCATCGTGACGGAGATCGTAGACGACCGGCTGGTCTTCCGGGCGGTCGGCGGGGACGCCTCCTCGTTCGGCTTCGAGGCGGGCGCGAGCATCCCCCTGGAGGACTCCTACTGCAAGCGGGTAATAGACGGCAGCCTGCCCAAACTGGTCCCGGACGCCGGCAACGACGAGCGCGTGAGCAACCTCGAGATCACCCAAGCGGCCGGCATCGGCGCCTACGCGGGCTTCCCGCTCGTGCTCTCCGACGGACGCCCCTACGGCACGCTCTGCTGCCTGAGCCACTCGCCCGACCCCTGGCTCGCCGAGCGCGACCTCGAGCTTATGGCGAAGCTCGCCCAGGGTCTGGTCCGACGGCTCGAGGAAGAGTCGCAGGAGTAACCCGCCCCAACCACCGCCGAGCGGAGCCACGAAAGGCACCCCTGGCTCCCGGATACGGCGACGGACAAAGCAACGCAGATCCGGAGCCAAAACCGACGGGGGCGCACAGGACCGGGCAACAAAATCGAGGGCCGAAAACAGTAGCGTCCTCGTCGCCACGAAATCCTTTCCTTGCTGATGCCTGGGATGTTGCCGGATGTCTCCGGGAAGCAGCGCCAGCCGCTAGAACCTCTCGACGACCGTGCGGGCGAGCATGTGCAGCGGCAGGTAGTCGGGGCCACCGGCCTTGGAGTCGGTCCCGCTCATGCCGAAGCCTCCGAACGGCTGGACGCCGACCAGCGCTCCCGTGATAGTCCTGTTGAAGTAGACGTTGCCGGCCTTGAACTCCTGGCGGGCGCGCTCGAGGTGCTCGCGGTTCTTCGAGTAGACGCCGCCGGTCAGGCCGTAGGGGGAGTCGTTGGCTATAGAGAGGGCCTCGTCGAAGTCGCGGGCCTTGATGATGGAGAGGACGGGGCCGAAGATCTCCTCCCGCGCCACCGTGGCGTCGCGCTCGACCTCGAAGACGGTGGGCTCGACGAAGTAGCCCCCCTCCGGGTCGCCCGGATCGCCGCCGAGGACGCGCTCGCCCTCGCCCTTGCCGGCCTCGATGTATCCCGCGACCTTTTCGAACTGCGGCTCGCTTATGAGCGGTCCCACGTTCACTTCCGCGGCCTCCGGCGCGCCGATCTTCAGCGCCTTCGCACGCTCGACGACCTTTGCGAGTACGTCGTCGTAGACGTCGGCGTGCAGGATGGCGCGGGATGCCGCGCTGCACTTCTGGCCCGAGTAGCCGTAGGCGCTCTTTACGATGTCGGCCGCCGCCGAGTCGAGGTCGGCGGAGTCGTCTATGACCATCGCGTCCTTGCCGCCCATCTCGGCGATGACCCGCTTGATCCAGCGCTGCCTCGGTATCTGCCTCGCGGCGAGCTCGTTGATCCTCAACCCGGTGCGCATAGAGCCGGTGAAGGAGATGAAACGCGTGCGCGCGTCCTCGACGAGGTAGTCGCCCACCTCGGAGCCGTAACCGGGCAGGAAGCTCATCACCCCGTCGGGGACGCCGGCCTCCTCGAAGATCTCGGCGACGATCGCGCCCGTCACCGGGGTGAACTCGCTGGGCTTCATCACGACCGCGTTCCCCGTGACCAGCGCCGCGCTCGCCATGCCGGTGAGGATGGCGGTGGGGAAGTTCCACGGCGCTATGACGACCCCCACCCCCATCGGCATGTAGGAGTAACGGCTCTCCTCGCCCGGGACGGAGTAGACCTCGATCCCGTCCTTCAGGCGCAGCATCTCGCGGGCGTAGTACTCCAGAAAGTCGATGGCCTCGGCGACCTGCGCGTCGGCCTCGGACCAGGGCTTCCCGCCCTCGTAGACCTCCCACGCAAGGAGCTCGAACTTCCTGCGACGCATGATGGCGGCGGCCCTCAGCATGATCCTGGCCCTCGCCTCCGGCGCGGTCCTGCTCCAGGTTCCGAACGCGTTCGTGGCCGTCTCAAGCGCCATGTCCGCCTCGCGCTCGGTGGCCCGGGCGGTCCTACCGACGACCCTGGAGGGCTCGGACGGGTCGACGGAGACGATCTCGCCGTCCGTCTCGACCCTCTTGCCGCCGATGATCGCGGGGTAGCTCCGCCCGAGCCTGCCCCCCACCGTCGACAGGGCGGCGCGCATCTTCTCCCGCACCTTCGCGTCCGACCAGTCCTGATACTTCTCGTTCTCGTAAGGTACGAGCCCCATCTGGTTCCTCCTCGTCGATACCGCCGCAAGGTTTGTATATTGTATCCAACGGTCGATGCTACGCAAGGATATACGTGATAGGAGGTTCGGCGTTGCAAACCTAGCCACAAAGTGCGCGACGCATAGCGGGACCCGCGCTGTCGGCCGAACCGAGGACCACGGTACCACCATAGGAATCCTGTACGTCAAGTCCTGGCCGCGCGATGGCCGTCCTCCTCGATGCAATCTCCTGCGCGTAGAACCTTCCGCGCGTAGAATCGCGGCGCGCGTATCGTGCGGACGGGTTCGGTTTTCGTTGGTGTCAGGAGGTGTGTAGTCCATGCGGCCACGGATTCGACCGTTCGACGATCGAGACGCCGAGGCGGTAATCGACCTCTCGCTGCGGGCGTGGGCGCCGGTCTTCGCGTCTCTTGAGCAGGCGTTGGGTTCCGAGATTTTCAGGCGACAGCATCCGGACTGGCGAGAAGATCAGCGGCGGGCGGTAGAGGACGTCTGCGCCGCGAAAAAGAGGCGAGTGTGGGTCGCTGAGGTAGGTGCGAGCGCCGTCGGCTTCGTGGCGGTCGAGCTTCATCATCCTGAGCGCAGCATGGGTGAGATCTCCATGCTGGCTGTCGACCCCGACCACCAGGGCGGCGGCATCGGAACCGCTCTAACCGAGTTCGCGCTCGACAGGCTCAAAGACGCCGGGATGACGGTAGCAATGGTCGAGACGGGGGGCGACCCCGGACATGCCGCGGCGCGCCGCACGTACGAGAAGGCCGGTTATGTCCACCTGCCGATAGCCAGGTACTTCAAGAACCTGTAGCTACAAGGGGCCGCAATGCCCCCAGCGACCTCGGAGCCCAAGAGGCTCCCCAAGCCCTCGGCGTCGAAGCGGACGATCCTGCGCTGAAGCGTGCGCTCGGAGGCCGCTCTAGTCTCGGCCGCGCGTTGGGCGGCCGAAGAACCGCACAGCACCAACAGGTGGATGAGCTCGTACTTCCTCTGCTCGGACTAGCAGCACAGTAGCCCATCCGTCGGTCGGCTCGACGCGGCGCCGGGGCCCGCGTCCGCCCATCTTCTTTTCCCCCCACGCTACGCGATACCGCGGCGGCCTTGGGCAGCGCTGCGGTATCGCGTAGCGTGCCACAGAAGCGGCTTTGCCAACAGCCCGGTTTGGCCGGCAGCGTGGATCCCGCGATGCGTCGCGCACTTCTTGCTTAGGTTTGCGGCGTTGGGGAGTTCGGGGTGCCCGGGAGCTAATAGAATGCCTGGCTGGCGGGGGAGGTGCGGCTTGGGGCTTTTCTTCTCTGCTGGGTCCCGGGTTCAGACTCCGTGTGGAGGGGCGTGAACGCCCACAGGTACAGACGAGGAGAAGAGGCATGGGTTTTGGGGACGGTATGAGTGGCAGGCGGATCCAGGTGCTCGGGATACCGATGGATCTCGGGCAGGATCGCCGGGGGGTGGACATGGGGCCGAGCGCCATACGTTACGCCCGGCTGCAGGACGTCCTCGAGGGCCTCGGGCATACCGTCTCGGACCTCGGCAACGTCGGCGTGCCCATACCGGAGATGGTGGAGGCGGGCGACGAGGAGAACGGGGGGATGCCGCATCTGCATTCCATACGGAAGGTCTGCGAGACAGCGGCGTCGGTCGCGCGCGACGTCGTGGCGGCGGGGGCTTTCCCGATCTTCCTGGGCGGCGACCACTCCGTTTCCATAGGCACCGTTTCGGGGGTGGCGTCAGCGGGGAGGACCGGCGTCGTGTGGGTCGACGCGCACGCGGACTTCAACACCCCCGAGACGTCGCCCTCGGGGAACATCCACGGCATGCCGCTCGCCACCCTCACCGGTCGAGGACATCCGGATCTGGTCGGTGTCGGCGGCGAGGGGGCGAGCGTGCTCCCGGAGGACGTCGTCATGATCGGGCTGCGAAGCGTGGACCGGGAGGAGCGGAGGCTCCTGACCGAGGCGGGCGTGACCGCCTACACGATGAAGGAGGTCGACGCCTACGGGGTAGCCGGGGTGATCGAGCGAGCCGTGGAGCACCTCTCCCACCTCGACCGGGTGCACCTCTCCTTCGACCTCGACGTTATGGACCCGGACATCGCCCCCGGCGTCGGGACGCCCGTGCGCGGCGGGCTCACGTATCGCGAAGCGCATTTGCTCATGGAGCTCGCGAGCGAGACCGGCAAGATCACCTCCCTCGACATGGTCGAGGTCAACCCCATCCTCGACGTCAGGAACGGCACCGCAGCCCTCGCCGTCGAGCTCGTCGCGAGCCTGATGGGACAGAGGATCCTCGAACTTCCCCGCCCCACCAACTCCCGCTAATTCTTCCGGAGTCCCCCTAGGTGGGGTTGGCCAGGGCCGTTGCGTCTGCCGTGCGGGGGGTGCTGCGGCCGTCGGCGACCTCCAGGACGCAGCCCTCCAGCACGTCGAGGGCCTCGTCGAGCTGCTCGTCGGTTACGACGAGCGGGGAGAGGAAGCGGATGCAGTTGCCGTACACCCCGGCGGAGAGGACGAGCACGCCGCGGCCCGCCGCAAGCTCGATGACCTTGGACGCCTCGGCCTTGGCGGGCTCCTTCGTCTCGCGGTCGCCGACGAACTCGACCGCGATCATCGCCCCGAGGCCGCGCACGTCGCCGATCAGGTCGACCCTCTCGGCGAGCGCCGTGAAGCGCTCCTTTATGCGATCCCCTATCTCCCGGCTCCTCCTCAGGAGCTCCCCGTCCTCGAACCTGTCCAGGACGGCGGCCGCGCTCGCCAGCGCCACGGGGTTGCCCGGGTAGGTCCCGCCGAGGGCCCCCGGATCGGGCGCGTCCATGACCTCGGCCCGGCCGACGACGGCCGAGAGCGGCATCCCGGCGGCGATGGACTTGGCCATCGTGACGAGGTCCGGCTCGACCCCCGAGTGCTCGACGGCGAACATCTTGCCGGTGCGCCCGAAGCCGGTCTGCACCTCGTCGGCGATAAACACGATTCCGTGCTCCTCGCAGCGAGCCTTGAGCGCGGGCAGGTAGTCCTCGGGCGGCACGACGAACCCGCCCTCCCCCAGGATCGGCTCCAGGATCAGGGCCGCCACGTCCCCGGCGGCGACGTACTGGGCGAACGCCTTGTCCAGAAGCTCGGCGCACGCCTCCCCGAACGACTGGCCCTCGCGCGGCACGACCGGCGGCCGGTAGGGGGAGGCGTAGGGGATGCGGTAGACCTCCGAGGCGAGCGGCAGGAAGCCCTTCTTGTACGGCTCGGTCTTGCTCGTCAGGGAGAGCGCCATCCATGTGCGCCCGTGGAAGCCGCCCTCGAAGGAGATCACGGCCTTACGCCCCGTGTACGCCCGCGCCATCTTTATCGCGTTCTCGACCGCCTCGGCGCCCGCATTGAAGAATGCCGCCTTCTCGGCCCCGGGGACGAGCGAGACGAGCCTCTCGGCAACCTCCGCGTAGATCCCGTACGGCGCGACGGTGTAGTCCGTGTGCACGAAGCGCCCGAGCTGCTCCCGCGCCGCCTCGATCACCGCCGCGTCCGAGTGCCCCACGTTCAGCACCCCTACCCCGCCCGCGAGGTCGATGAAGCGGTTGCCGTCCACGTCCGTGAGCATCGCCCCCTCGGCCTCGCGGATAAAGGCCGGAAAGCCCAGGCTCAGGCCCCGAGGCACGAACCTCTCGTGCCGCGCCGCCATCGCCCGGCTCACCGGGCCCGGCACCTCTGTCACAAGCTTTATGTGCGCCAACTCAACGCCTCCTGCCTCTTCGATTAAAGCTAGCCTTGCCCAGGATGGGTAATTGGGTACTGTACCGTCTCATCGTATAACCCGCGCCGGACGGAGTGCCGGCGCGTGAAGCCGCATCGAA
>JADDPR010000496.1 GCA_016781775.1 Rubrobacter sp.
GCAAGGCCATCCTCCCGTACTACTTCGAATCCAAGGAGAACCTGATCCTGCTGACCATGCGGTGGGTGCTGGCGCGCGTCGCCCAGCGCATCCGCGAGGCCATCGCGCGCGCCGACAGCGCCGAGGCGAAGGTGTCGGCGATGATCGACGCGATCTTTGTGAGCGGGGAGTCCAACCGCCGCTTCTACCTGGTCTTCTTCGATTTCCTGGGCTACGCAGCCCGCAACGACCGCTTCGCCGACGTTGGCGCGACCTTCCACGAGATCTGCAATGGCCTCTACGCCGAGGTCGTCCAGCTCGGGCAGGAGGAGGGGGTCTTCAACGGCACGGACGCGCGAGAGGCCGCCACGGTGGTCCGCGCCCTCGTGGACGGGCTGTTTACCCAGTGGATACAGGACAAGGACTGGCAGAACACCCACGCGGAGTACCGCGAGATCTGCAAGCGCTCGGTCCTGGCCTACCTTACCGCCGGCACCTAGAGCTCAAGGACCGATCACTCCCCGCCGTCAACCGGCGTCCTCAGACCCGCTCGATGCGACGCACCGAAGTTCACGCAAGTCGTCTCGCCCTCCGAAATAGTCCGTTAGACGCATGTCTCGCTCCCCCGATGGCCGCGGTTGCGGGAAGTTGTCCGGCCGGTCAATAATGGAGATCGTCCGGTAAGGTTAGAGGCCGCGGTGTAGGAGATGGGTGCCGCGCGGGGGAGGGCGTATGAGCGGCGAGACGAGCGCGACGGGTTCGGGTAGAAGCGCCGCGGCGCGGGACAACCTCCTCGATGGGGAGGGGTACCTGGAGAGCTTGCGCGACGCCCGCAGCGTGTACATTTACGGCGAGAAGGTTGGGGACGTCACGGAGCACCCGGCGTTCCGCAACTCGGCCCGCTCGGTGGCCCGGCTGTACGACGCGCTGCACGAGCGCGAGACCAGGGACGTGCTGATGGGAGTGGACCGGTTCGGCACCCGCACGCACAAGTTCTTTATGCCAAGCTACTCTGCCGGGGAGCTCGCGGAGGCGCGGGAGGCCATCGCCGTGTGGTCCAGGATGTCGTACGGGTTCATGGGGCGCACGCCTGACTACAAGGCGGCGTTTATGGCGACTTTGGGGGCCAACCCGGAGTTCTACGAGCCCTTCGAGGAGAACGCCCGGAGGTGGTATGCGGAGTACGCGGCCAGGGGGATGTTCCTCAACCACGTGCTCATCAACCCGCCCGTGGACCGGAACCGGCCCGTCCACGAGGTGCGCGACGTGTTCGTGCACGTGAAGGAGGAGAGGGACGACGGCATCGTGGTCGGCGGGGCGAAGATGCTGGCGACGGGCTCCGCCCTGACCCACGCGACCTTTGTGGCCCAGAACAGCGCCACGCACCTTCAGGAGGGCCGGGCCGAGGACTTCGCGCTGGTTTTTATCGCGCCGATGGATGCGCCCGGGGTCAAGCTTCTGTGTCGGGCCTCCTACGAGGAGCGGGCACGAAGCCCCTTCGACCACCCTCTCAGCAGCCGGTTCGACGAGAACGACGCCATCCTGATCTTCGACGACGCGTTTATCCCGTGGGAGAACGTCCTCGTCTACCGCGACGTGGAGAGGGCTACGGCCTTTTACGCAGCCTCGGGCTTCATGAACCGCTACACCCTGCAAGCCGGGACGCGCCTCGGAGTCAAGCTGGATTTCATGTGCGGCCTCTTCGCAAGGGCCACAAAGGCGAACGGGACGGATGGGTTTCGCGGGGTTGCGGTGGCTTTAGGCGAGCTCGTGGGCTGGCGCAACACGATCTGGGCGCTGACCACGGCGATGTGCCTCGACCCGCAGGAGGGCCCCGGCGGGACCGCCATACCGAAGCTCGAGAACGGCGCCCTGATCCGGTTCTTCGGTCCCCAGGTCTGGCCGAAGTTCAAGGAGACCTTCGAGAACTTCCTCGGCGGCAGCCCCCTCGTCACCCCGTCCGGCTACGAGGACATGAAGGACCCCGACCTCAGACCGCTCATAGACAAGTACTACCGGGGCTCCGAGGGATCGGCGGAGGAGCGCATCAAGCTCTTCAAGCTGATCTGGGACGCCATCGGCACCGAGTTCGGCGGACGGCACGAGATCTACGAGAGAAACTACGGGGGCAACCAGGAGCAGATCCGCCTCGACCTCCTGAAGTTCGCCGGCATCAGGGGCCTCTCTCAGGGCTTCGACGACCTCGTGGAAGAATGCCTCGCGGACTACGACGTCGACGGCTGGAAGTCCCCGACCTGGACGTTCACGAAAGACGGACGCGGTTAGGGAGGGCGGTCTCCCGTGCGGCTGACCGGTCCCGAACCGCCGAAGGCGGTCGGTCGCAACCTGCGGGATCTGCCGCGCAACACGACCTCTTCGACTCTGGGCGCCGGGTTCGTGGCGGCACTCCTCGGGTCGACCGGGCCCGCGCTTCTCGTTTATCAGGCGGCCTCGGGCGCCGGCTACCCGGACGCGGTGATCTCCTCCTGGTTTCTCGCCATCTTCGTCGGGGGGGGCTTGTTGAGCCTCGTGCTGGCGCTCCTTTACCGCGAGCCTATCTGCGGGGCTTATCCGATCGCCGGTAGCGCCCTGCTCGTGACGGTGCTCGGCGAGTACGACATCTCGGAGGCGGTCGGGGCGTTTCTGGTCTCCGGCGTCCTCGTCACCCTGCTCGGGGTGACCGGGCTCTTCGACGCCGTGATGGAGCGCGTGCCCAACGAGGTCCTGATGGGGGCGCTGGCGGGGATACTCCTCCCGTTCGGGATCGAGGTGTTCGCCCTGCTCCCCTCGCAGCCGCTCCTGGTCGGCTCGATGGTCGTGGCCTACCTCGTCGGCGTCCGCTTCGTGCGCGCGGTCCCGCCGGCCCTCCTCGCGCTCGTGACCGGGTTCATCGTGGCGGGGACCGGCGGGCGGATCGAGGTGGGGGAGCTGGACCTGGCCCTCTCCGGCCCGGTGTTGGTCGCGCCGGCTTTCGACTGGGGTGCGGTCGTCTCCATCGCCGTGCCGCTGACCCTGCTCGCGGTCGCGACGCAGAACGCCCCCGGGGTGGGGATACTCAGGGCGAACGGGTTCGGCCCGCCCTCCAACGCGATCATGATCTTCAGCGGGATCGGCTCGATCCTGACCGCGCCCCTCGTCGGCAACGGCGTGAACATCGCCGCCCCGATGACGGCGGTCTGCGCGGGACCAGATTCGCATCCGGTCCCCGGGGGACGCTACGCGGCCACGGTAGTGCAGGGGCTCTTGTTCGTGACCTTCGGGGTGGCAGGGGCGACGGTGATCTCGCTTATAGGGGCGCTCCCCTCCGCCCTCATCGCGGGCGTCGCCGGATTGACGCTCCTGCCGGTCATCCTGCAGGCGCTACGGCTCTCCGTCGGAGGCGAGAATCACACCCTCGCGGCGGGCGTGGCCCTGCTGGTCGGGGCTTCGGGGTTGAGCATCTTCGGCATAAACTCGACGTTCTGGGCGCTCGTGGTCGGCGTGGCGCTCGCGAAGTTGCTCGGCGAGAACGGGGGGAAGAAGCCGTGAATTGCCTTCGCGGCGGCTTCTTTGTAGGATCGGCGCGTGAAGCCAATGAAGCCAACGGTTGACCTTCTGATGAAGAATGTTGCACGACCCTCCTCCCACGCAATGCTTCGGGGCTCCTGACCTTGCAGGCCAGCCTCGAGGAGCACGCGAAGCTGATAGAGACGGCACGTGGTGAACGCCCGGCGGAGCTCTTCGTGCGCGGCGGCACGATAGCGAACGTCTACTCCGGCGAGTTGCACCCGGGGAACGTCGCCGTCACCGGAGGACTGGTAGCTTATGTGGGGAAGGGTGAGGGGGCCGTCGGCCCCGAGACGCGCGTGATCGAGGCGGACGGAATGGTCGTCGCGCCGGGCTACGTCGAGGCGCACTTCCACCCCTGGGTCCTCTACAACCCCGTGAGCATCGTCGAGGGCGTTCTCCCCCTGGGAACGACCACGATCTTCGCCGACAACCTCTTCTTCTACATGCAGATGGGTCCGGACGGCTTCCGGACCATGATCGAGGACCTCAAGCAACTGCCGCTCTCCTACCTGTGGATGGCCCGCCTCACCTCCCAGGCGCAGTTCCCCGGCGAGGACGAGATGTTCGCTCTCGAAAAGGTCGAGCCCCTCCTCCGGCGCGACGACGTCGTGGGCACCGCCGAGGTCACGCGCTGGCCCGCCCTCGCCGCCGGAGACCCGAACCTGATAGCGAGCATCCGGGCCGCGAAGTCTCTGGGCAAGATCGTCGACGGCCACACCGGGGGCGCCTCGGAGGCGCGCCTCCAGCCGGTCGTCGCGGCGGGCATCGATGCGGACCACGAGGCGATAACGAAGGGAGAAGTCGTGAGCCGCCTCAGGCTCGGCGTTTGGACGATGCTCCGGAACAGCTCGCTTCGCCCCGATCTGCCGGAGCTTCTTCGCGCCGTCACCGAGGACGGCGTCAGCACGCAGCGGCTCATGATGACCACCGACGGCCCCTCCCCGGAGTTTCTCGCCGAGCACGGGCTCGTGGACGGGATGCTGCGCGTAGCCGTAGAGAGCGGAATCCCGCCGATACAGGCCCTGCAGATGGTCACGATCAACCCGGCCACGCTCTTCAGGATCGACGGCGAGGTAGGCGGCATAGGAATAGGCCGACGCGCCGACCTGCTGCTCTTGCCTGACCTCACGACGTTCCGCCCCGAGACCGTAATCACGCAGGGGCGCGTCGTCGCCGAAAACGGGGAGCTTACCGCCCCGCTACCACGCCTCGACTGGTCGCGCTACGGGAGCCGGCCGCGTTTCGACAGGGGCCTCGACCTCGCGGACCCGACCCTCTACCCGCTCAGGGCCTCCGGCGACGAGTCCGAGATGCCGGTCCTCCACCTCAAGACCGCCGTGATCTCGGAACGAAGGGACGCGCGTGTCCGGGTGAAGGACGGGCGCGTCGCGCTGGACGGGCAGCAGGGGCTGCTGCACGCCGCACTCGTGGACAGGGAGGGAGCCTGGATCTCCCGCGCCCTCGTCTCCGGTCTCGCCGGCGCCCTCCAAGGTCTGGCAAGCACCTACAACACGACCTCCCAGACCCTGGTCCTCGGAAGAAACCCGAATGCGATGGCCCGGGCGGCCCGACGCGTGGAAGAGCTCGGAGGGGGAATCGCGATCGTCAGGGATGGCGAAGTTAGGTACGAGCTCGCCCTCCCCATCACCGGCATGATGTCCGAGAGGTCGTTCACCGAAGTCGTCGAGTGGAACCGACGCTTGACTCGCGCCGTTACCGAAGCGGGCTACGAGCATCACGACGTCCTCTACACGCTGCTGTTCCTCACCTGCGACTTTCTACCATCGCTGCGCCTGACGCCGCTCGGCCTGCTGGAAGTCAAGTCCTCCCGAGTCTTGATCCCCGCCGATAAACCCGCGAGGCCGCACAGGATCTAGGACGGTGTAGCCCTTCGGATCTCGGGCGGGCCACCTGCCGGAGACCGGCGTTCAGCTACCGCGCCAGGGTCGAGCAGGTTAGCATCGCCTGCTCGATTCCTCGTGGGGAGCAGCGTAAGGCATTGGCCCGAAGCCGGGGCGGTCGGCGTTTGCGGTGGAGCGGCAAGCGGGTAACCACGTCGGATGGAGGAGCTTCTGGTTACGGTCGTCGGTTACCTGCGCCTTCTGGTCGAGGCCATAGGGGCGGCTGTGGTCGGGTTCGGCGTTCTGGCGACCACCTACCGTTACGTTCTCACGCTCTTCGGGGTGAGGGGGTACTCGAACAACGAGATCCGGCTGTACCTCGGGCGCTACCTGGCCCTGGGGCTGGAGTTTCAACTCGGAGCCGACATCCTCTCCACGGCCGTCGCCCCAACGCTGGACGACGTGATCCTGCTGGGCGCGGTCGCGACGATCCGAACGGTGCTCAACTACTTTCTCTCGCAGGAGTTGGAGCGCGAACGCCAGTTGGCCGCGCCCCAACCCGAGCGCGACGCCACACGCGACGTCGGGCGCGGGTAGGTCCGGTCGCCCTTGGACCTCTACCGCGAGGCCCTTCACCTTCTGCGGCTCCTCGCTTTGACGGTAGGCACCACCGCGATCTTCCTCGGTATCCTGCGGGCTGCCCTCGTCGCCCGGGGACCGGAAGACAGGGGCAGGGTCGCCAGCAGCATACTCGGACACGCCTCCCTGGGACTGGAGTTCTTTGTAGGCGCTACGCTCCTGAACCTCGTCCTCAACCCCACCCTCGCGGCAGCAGCGACCACGGCTACCACAATAGTCATCCGCAAGCTCCTCACGTTCTCCCTCGGCCTCCAAGCCCGCAACGCGTAAGCAGATCAGCGGTGCACCAAATCTTCCCCGGAGCAACGGAAGGGTGAAGGGCGCCCCGCCGTCGCACTCATTCGCGGGACGGGCGGCAACCACTACGGGATTCGGTTGTGCTCGGCTCGGTGTAATTATTAGCGAATAGGGGCGGGGGGCGCTGCCCCTGTCCTCCTTCCCGCAGGGCGTCCTTCTATCGGCCCTCTCGCCGGGCCAGGTGGGGGGTGGGGTCTTCGTCGGAGCGTCTCCCGCTCCCCCTGATGTCGTGTCCCGCCTCGGAGGGCTCGAAGAGGTTGTCCATCGGGGAGGTGAGGCGTCCCCCCTTCTGGACGGGCCGGGCTACGAGGCCCCCGAAGAGGTCGACGAGGCGCGGAGCGAGGGCGCCGAAGACGAGGGCGGCCTTGCCCTGTATGCCGAGCGGAATGTTGCGGGCCCAGGGATTCTCCAGGCACCGGAGCACGGCCTTCGCCACGGTCTCGGGGTCTTGGAGGAGGGGGGCGACCTTCTTGGAGAGCCCGAACCCCCGGGTGCGTTGGTGAAAGAAGCCGGCGGTGTTGACTCCGACGGGTAGGACCTGGCCGACGCGTATGCCGCTGCCCTTGAGCTCTCTCCTCAAAGAATCCCCGAAGGCAAAAAGCCCCGCTTTGCTGGAAGAGTAGGCCGACCCGACGGGTAGGGCGACGAGAGAGGCCATGCTGGCTATGTTCACGATCACGCCCGAGCCCTGGCGGCGCATGATGGGCAGCACGGCCCACGCCCCATACACCGACCCCATCAGGTTCACCTCGAGCATGCGCCGGAACTCCTCCTCCGTCGTATCCTCGAAGAGAGACCAGGCGATAACACCCGCGTTGTTGATCCAGGCGTCGATCCGCCCCCGCCGCTCCTCGGCGGCGCGCGCAACCCCCTCCACCTGCGCCCTGACGGTCACGTCGCAGGGGACCACGAGCGCCTCGCCGCCCCGGTCCTCGACCTCCCGAGCCGTGGCCTCCAGAAGCTCCACCCGCCGCGCGGCGAGCACGACGCGCGCCCCTCGATCCGCGAGCGCCAGGGCCGTCGCCTTACCAATTCCGCTGGAAGCCCCCGTCACCACGACGACCCATCCCCGCACGCTCTCCTGCGTCATGCCGCTATCCCTTCCTCGAACATGCACTACTCCGTCGCCTCTCGAACCCGCGAAGGTTGCGCACCCCGCAGACCGCCGACCCGCACCGTTACCGTCCATCGGGCTACGCCTCAGGCTCGGTTGCAACCTTCTCGAGCCGCGGGCCTTCTCCGGCACCCTGCCCTCGAACGATCCGACAGGCCACCTCGGCGTTCCATCTCGAGGAACGACACGACCTGCCCGGTACCGGTGCTTGCGACATCGAAACCCCCCGATCCTTTAACATCCTTACCCCGATTCTGTAGCCCCGAAAGGTAGCTCGTCCCTCCGAGCGCCCTCACCGGCCTGCGCAGAACCTGAAAACCTTCGTCCTCCAACCCGGGCCGTGCGTTACGCCGCCCGAGTGAGGGGACGTGCGGTCCGCAACAAGCCTCGGCAAGCCGGACCAACGAGGTCATGGATCAGGCGTCTCCGCCGAGGCACTTGGGATGGTCTGGGGGTGGTAGCGGGAGGATGGGGGGAGACGTCCCCTGCGGTTCTCGCGCGAACACGGCGCGGGAGGGACGGGTTCGAGCGGGCGTTCGAGAGGTGCTCCTCAACCCTGGTCCCAGTATGTGACCCCGTCGCCTTGCCGGCGGACGAAGCTGACGCCACCGTCTTTGGAGACGACGACGGCGAGGGCGTCGGGTAGCTCCTTGCACAGGCGGTAGGCGGAGCGGTGGCGGGTACCCACAATCTCCGTCGGTTCCTCTTCGACCCGGTCCCCCTCGATGTCCAGTGCCTTCGCGACGGTCTCCACGCTGGCGAGCTTGCCGGAGATCTCGCCGCCGAACCCCAGCAACTCGTAGCGCTTGGTCATCACGACCGCGCCGTCGGTCGTAGCCAGGGCGGCGACGAGGTGCGCGACCTCGAGGATCGCCTCCTCGAGCGCCGATATCTTCTCGTCGTTGCTCTCCTGGTACTCTCGCCATCCCACGGTCTTCGCGGCCTGGGAGCCGTCGGCGGCGCCATAAACCTGGGCCAGACGGTTCATGATCTCCAGGATCAGGGTGCGAAAGCGCCTCCTCGGCTCGCCGTCCGAGATCCTGTACTTGAGGGCGACGAAGCGGTTCTCCCCCGAGAACTCATCCGTGCGTTCCGGGGGCACGAAGATCACCGTCCCGCCGTGGCCGAAGTTTTGCACGGTCGAGACCAGCCGCCTGAACATCTGTTGGCTGATCAGGCGGGCGAGGTCCGGGTCGAGGGACGCCCACCTCTCGCCGTCGCGCTCGAAGGCGCGCTCGCGGGCAGCCGAGTGCAGCTCGACGAGCTCCGCCCTCGCCGTCGAGAACCCGGCCGGCAGCCACTCCGAGTCGAAGACGTCCACGGACGCGTCGGTAAGCGCCCCGTTCTCCAGCTTACCCACCATCTCCGAGCCCTTGCGTACCTCCATGCGACCCGGGCCGGTCACGTGTACGACGGGCAACGGTGGCAGCGGCGCGGAGGTCACCCGCCCACCCTGACGGTCCCGCAGCCACCGGGGACCGGAGTGCAAGAGCCCCCAAATTCGCAGCCCCTCCGCACCGTCGTACCTGACCCCCACGATCGAGCGAGGATAACTGGTGGCGGGGGAGATCCGGCGAAGCTCCTGCTGGTTGAAGGGTCGGGGCTCGGGAAACTCGAGGCGATGTAAGCCGTTCGGGGGACCATCCCGTAGGGGGAAGACCTCAGGCTTGCTTACCGCGAGCCGGAACAAAACGGGCT
>JADDPR010000284.1 GCA_016781775.1 Rubrobacter sp.
TTAAGGGTGAGAGGCGTGCTCTCGCCCTCCCGATGCATGACCTCCACCTCCCTGTCGCGCACGGACGAGCCCCGCAGGGCCTCCATAAACCAGCCCCTGGCCTGCTCTGGCCCGGTGAAGTAGGAGAAGGCATCGGTCCCCAGCAGAGGTTCTCTGCGGGCACACCGGTGACGATCTCCATGCCCTCGTTGGCCTCGTTGATGGTACCGCTACTGTTCACCTTGACCAGTACGTTCAAGCCCGTCTGGAGCAGGTCCACCTGACCGATCTGTCCGGATACCTCATCGACGATGCCCATACCGTACAGAGCGGGGCCCGTAGCCTGCGTTGCCTCGGCGGCCCGCCAGACGGCTTCTCCCCCCCGAACCCGGTCGTCCCCCGCGTCGCCGCCTGGCCCCTCAGGCGCGTCCGCCTGAGGACGTGCATAGCCGGGGCGCTGCATCGCCTCCATCGGGACGCCCTCTTCGGCGCCGGCTTTGTAGCCGGAGCGCTGGGGTGCCTCGTTGGCGGCGCCTATCATAGTGGCGGCCAGTACCCCGTAGACGCTGGCCCACGCTTCCTTCACCTCGTCATCGAAGGCATCGCCCAGGCCCTGCTCCAAAGTCCACAGGAGCGCCACGCCGACCGTGTCGTAATCGCCGTTGCGGGCGCCGTAGCCGACGTGTCGACGCCCGAGGTTCTGCACGGCCGGCACGATACGGTCGAGCTGGTCCAATCCCCGCACGCAGATGTGGATCATCTGCATCAGCTTGAGGTGCTGCGCCTTCATCGACCTCTCACCCGCCGGGAAGAGTGCCCTGAGCTGGGGATCGAGCTCGAACAGCCTCGCGTAGAACAGCGTCGGAGCCGTCTTGGAGATCGGGATAACCCGTTTCCAGGTCGACTGCACGAGCTCCTTCTGTCGAACCGTTACGGTTGTGGCCATGGTTCGGATTCCCCCCTTATCCCGATGGTCGTCCTGCGCATTCTAGTCGCTACGATCCCTGCGTCTCCTCTCCCTCGCCGCACACCGGGGATCGGTAAGACGGCTGAATGCCGGTCGCTAGTTTTGTGCCAGCATAGCTTGTTGCCGGCCGGAAAACTCCCGAACGGGGACGTCGGCCGCGGACACCCCTACCGCGCAAAGATCTCGCGCAACGGGAAGGGGGTCGAGCAAAGCCCGACCCCCTTCCGAACCCCGGCGAACGACCAGCAGGAGATCCTAGATTTTGTCTCCAGGCTGCGGGGCATTCTCGCCGCGGGTGAAGGTGAAGTACGCCTGCGGATCGTCGGCGCTCTTGCGGCCAGCGAGGACGACGGCGAAGCGGAAGGCGAGGCCGCCGAGCAAGACCAGAACCGAGGTCAGCATGCTCCTGCTGCGGGTCTCCTTGCCGGAGAAGAGCAGCGCGAGCGGCGCCGCGATGCCGCCGAGGAGGGTTCCGCCGATGAAGAGCGCCCCGATCTTCCCCGTGAGGAGCGGCTTGCCCCAGCGGCTCATCCGTGCCAGAGAAGCCGCGATCGTCCCGGCCTCGACGAGCAGCATGGCCTTCTCCGCGCGCTGCAGGGTGTGGTGGGTATCCTGGCGACCCGTCCGGAACAGGTTCAAGATGAGCGAGATAAACGAGAGGCCGGTCGAGACCCCGGAGGCGAGAAACGTCGGCCCCATGAGCACCCAGTTTCGCGCCCAGATCGGGACGGAGGTCGCGCTGAGGAGCGTCCCTGTGTTCGACCCGATAAACAGCGCGAGCGGCAGCGCGAGCACCTGAAGCACGCGGTCCGGGACGAGCCTCTGGACTAGGCCGGGGAGGAAGCCCCGGCCCATGAGGCCGTCTTCGGCGGCCTGCTTGAGCATGAGGACGCCGCTTACGTTGCCGTAAGTGACGAGCGCCCAGCTCTGGTTGGACATCGGCGAGCGGAGCTTCCAGATGCGCATCATGTTCAGGAAGCGCTCCGGCCGGCCGAGGTCCCAGATCAGGAGTATCGGGCTCAGGATCATGGAGATAACCGCGAAGTAGCGGCCGAGCCTCGTGACCGCCGGATCTTCCTTACCGACCAGCTTGCTGACGGCCGAGAAGAGCGCTACGCCCGCAGTGATGCCGCCGAGCCAGAAGTACAACGGTATCTGCCACGTCCAGTGGGCGTGCTTTATCGGGGGGATGCCGTAGTAGTCTCGGCCCTCCCGCTCGGGGTCGGTCTTCGGGTGGTGGGAGGTCCGGACCTTGTTCGGGCCGTGCCCGTCGCGGTCCTGGAGCTCCTGCTGGGTCGCGTCCGCCATTCTTCCCCCTC
>JADDPR010000244.1:0-2386 GCA_016781775.1 Rubrobacter sp.
ACAAGAAGGAGCACGCCAAGCTGGTTCGGGCGGCCTTCAAGGGCGCGGACGACGACGTGGAGAAGGAGAACTCACCCGAGGACGTTCAGGAGAAGGCTCCGGCCGCGGCCGACTGATAACCGAAGATGCCGGTAGATTCCAAAAGGAAGAGGTGAAGCGTGGCCGTTGAGATACACGTCCCGGAGCTTGGTGAGTCGGTTACCGACGCTACGGTCGGCAAGTGGCTGAAGAGCGAGGGCGACCAGGTCGAGGCGGGCGAGGCCCTCGTCGAGCTCGAGACCGACAAGATCAACTTCGAGGTCGAGGCCGAGGAGGCCGGCGTCCTGCAGTCCATCTCCAAGGGCGAGGGCGAGACCGTCAACGTCGGAGAGGTCATCGGCACCATAGGCGAGGGCGACGGGTCCGCGCCGCAGCCGGAGCCCGAAGCACAAGCGGCCGAGGAGCCCGCGGAGGCCGAGCAGCCCGCGACGGCCCAGGCCGAGTCCGCGGGCGAGGAGACGAACGGGCACCACGAAGACGGCGGGTATCGGGCCTCTCCGTCCGTCAAGAAGCTCGCCCAGGAGTACGACATCGACCTCGCCGAGGTCTCGGGCTCCGGCTCGGGCGGCAGGATCACGCGCGACGACGTGGAGCGTCTGATCCGGGAGCAGGGCGGCGGGACCCAGACGCAGGCTCCGGCCCAGGCCCCCGATCAGAACGGCCAGCGCCAGCAGCCCGCTGCTTCTCAGGCGCAGCCGGCCGCGGCGTCAGAGGACGGCCGGGCGGCGCTCGAGGAGCGCGTCAAGCTCACGCGCCGCAGGCAGACCATCGCCAAGCGGCTCGTCGAGGCGCAGCAGACGGCGGCGATGCTCACCACCTTCAACGAGGTGGACATGTCGGCCGTCATGGAGCTCAGGAGCCGCCGCAAGGACGCATTCCAGGAGCGCAACGGCGTGAAGCTCGGCTTCATGAGCTTCTTCACCAAGGCGTCGATAGGGGCCCTGAAGGCGTTCCCGAAGATAAACTCCGAGCTCCAGGGCGACGAGTTGATCCTCAAGAGCTACTACGACATCGGCGTGGCCGTCAACACGGACCAGGGGCTCGTCGTCCCGGTGGTGCGCGACGCCGACAGGAAGGGCTTCGCCGACATCGAGGCGAACATCTCCGAGCTCGGCAAGAAGGCCCGCGATGGTAAACTCGGTCTCGAGGACCTCAGGGGCGGCACGTTCACCATCACCAACGGCGGTATCTTCGGCTCCCTGAACTCGACCCCCATCTTGAACACGCCGCAGGTGGCGATCCTCGGGATGCACAAGATCCAGGAGCGCCCCGTCGCCGTGGACGGGAAGGTCGAGATACGCCCGATGATGTACCTTGCCCTCTCCTACGACCACCGCATCGTCGACGGCGCCGACGCCGTGAGCTTCCTCGTCCGCATCAAGGAGCTCATCGAAGACCCGGAGTCGCTGCTCCTGGAGGGCTAGAGCCCAGGAAAATCTCGTGACCTACTATGGGGACGGCCCGAGAGCCGTCCCCGTTCTCGTGCGGAGAAGGGGTGAAGGGACGACAACCCTTTCGTCCGCCGAACTTCCCGCACGACGGGCCAGACCTCGACCCCATCGTTCCCCAGGTGCTGCAAACGAATGCCGGGAGAAGGTAGAGCTCGACTCTGGCGCGGAGAGCTCGGGGTCCTAAACGTCGCCGCGGGCCGTCCCCGACGTGTCCTCGACGTCGACCTCCTCTTTACGCACGTCGACGTCGACGATCTCCTCCTCCTCGACGACCTTCCTCTTGATCTTCAGCACCTCCTTGACCACGGGGCGCTTCGTGACGACGACCTCCTCCTCGGCCACCGGCACGACGGTCACGTTCTCCTCGACCTGGTTCTCGGAGGATGCGGGTCTCTCCGGGGCGGGAGACGGGGGCGGCACCTCCGCCGGGGGCGGCTCCGGGGGGGCGGAAAGGTCTGCCGGTGGTACGGGCTCGGGCGAGGAGAGCTCCTCGCTGAGCACCTCCGGGGGCGGGGGCAGTTCCTGGGAAGAGACCTGCGGTGCCGAAGAGAGGTTCTCCACGGGAACTTCGGGTGCGGGTGCCAGGTCCTCTTTCGGTACCGGAGGGGGTGGAGGGTTGATCTGGGCCGACTCCACCTCCGGGGCCGCCCCTAGCTCCACGGGCTGTACCGGCGGGGGCGGGGACAACTCCTGACTTGAAACTTCGGGGGGCGCGGAGAGGTCCTCTTTTGGCACGCTCGCAGGCGCCGAGAGGTTCTCCGTTGGTACGCTCGGAGCCGCGGATAGGTCTTCCTTTGGCACGCTCGGAGCGTCGGACAGGTCTTCCTCGGGTATCTCCGGCGGCCGGGACAGGTTGCTCTCGGCCGGGACCTCCGGGGCGGGAGGCAAGTCTTGCG
>JADDPR010000244.1:2505-9114 GCA_016781775.1 Rubrobacter sp.
CGGCCGGGACCTCCGGGGCGGGAGGCAAGTCTTGCGTGCCTACCTCCGGAGCCGGGGGCAGGACCTCCTCCGGCACTTGCGGGGGCGGGGGCAGCACCGGTTTCGCCGCGTCCTTGGGGGGGCCTTCTGCCCCCTGGTCGACCAACCCCGGAGCGGTCTCCCGCCTCGCAGCCTCGCCTGCTTTGTTCGCCTCGTTCTCGCTCACGGCTTCGTCCTTCCATCTCGGGGTCGTGGGCCGGATGGGGAGCCGGCGCCGGCCCGAGGGATCGCAGCATACCTTGCGGGAACTCACTACCCCATGGCGGGGGACAAAAAACCGGACGTCCGCGCCGGTACCGGTCCGTTCGTCGGAGAATGCGCGCATCGAAAATCTGTATAACGGGGTGCGGAGGCGTCGAGGCTTGCTAGAGTACGTTCGTCGAATCCTTGGGAGGAGAAGCGTGGTGAGAGACGACAACCTCGTCGAGCGGCTGCTGGGAGGCGACAGGCGGGCGCTCGCCCGGATCATCTCGAAGATAGAGGGGGAGGATCCGGAGGTTCAGGGGATGATCCGGGAGATATACCCGCGCACGGGGGAGGCGATCACGATCGGCTTCACCGGCCCCCCCGGCGTCGGCAAGAGCAGCATCATCGCCAAGCTCATACGCCTCTACCGCGAAGAGGGGAAGAAGGTGGGCGTCGTCTCGGTCGACCCGTCAAGCCCGTTCACCAGGGGCGCGATCCTTGTGGACCGCATCCGCCTGGCCGACCACTTTCTCGACAAGGACGTCTTTATCCGCTCTATGGGGAGCCGCGGGCACCTCGGTGGCCTCGCCGGCGCCTCCAGGCTCGCGGCGATAGCGATGGAGGCTTACGGGATAGACGTGATCCTCTACGAGACCGTCGGCGTCGGCCAGGGCGAGGTCGAGGTCGCATCGGCGGCGGACACCGTCGTCCTCTGCCTCCAGCCCGGAGCCGGGGACGCGGTGCAGGCCCTCAAGGCGGGCGTCATGGAGGTCGCGGACGTCTTCTGCATAAACAAGGCCGACCACCCGCAGGCCAGAGGCGCCGCTGCCGAAGTAAGGTCCATCCTCGAAATAGGCCACGAGCTGGACCCCGACGCCCCCGTCCCCCCCATAGTCCTGACCCGCGGCGACAACGGCGAGGGCGTGGAGGAACTGAAGGGCGAGATCGAGAAGCACCGATCCTTCCTCCAGCAGAGCGGCCGGATGAAGACCCGCCGCCTCGCCGCCATGCGGGAGTTCGTCCTCGCCTGGGCGACGGCCAAGCTGGAGAAGGGGATACGCGAACGCCTCTCGCGGGAAGACGCCGGCCTGATGGAGAAGGTGCGCGAGCGCGAGATCGACCCCATAACCGCCGCCGAGACGCTCTACAAGGAGGTCTAGCACCCCCGCGGAACGGAGAGGTCGCCCGTACCGGTTCTTACTCGCTCCTTGACCGAAACTCTTTCTGACGGCGTGGAGGACGAGACGCGAAACTCGTCGTACTCGTTCGTGTCCACCCGTAGACCAAGCCCACAGTACGCCTCTATTGCGTTCCCGGGCGACGGCGTGCCGCGCGTGAGGCCGTAGGCTTAACTCGATCTCGCGCACGAGCGTCGGGTTTGAAGCTCTCAGGGCGTCGATGCTCTCCGTGCGTCCTCTGGCCTCGGCGAACACCGCCGCCGTCTTCGGCGCTCCTCGGCAAGCTCGAACCTAGCGGCAATGCCGTCCCCGGGCTGCAAGGGGGCCGAAGTTCGAGCGTAACTTGGGCGGCAAACCCCCAGAGAGAACGTCAGGTTATATACTTGGGCTGTAAGAAACGTTACCAACTCCGCTTTGGGGAAGGAGGAGTGGGAACTTGGACGTCAAGGGTGTGCAGGCTCGTCATGAGGGCCTGGGGCTGACGGGCGAAGATTTGCTGAAGATGCATTACTACATGCTCCTGGCGCGGAGGGTGGACGAGCGGTCCTGGACCTTGAACCGCCAGGGGAAGGCGCCGTTCGTGATCTCCTGCCAGGGACAGGAGGCCGCCCAGGTGGGGACCGTCTACAACGTGCGCCCGGGATACGACTACCTCTACCCGTACTATCGGGACCTCGGGATGACCCTGTTCGTGGGGCAGTCGCCTCGCGACCAGTTTCTGAGCATCATGGGTAAGCGGGAGGAGCCGAACAGTGGCGGGCGCCAGATGCCCGGCCACTTCAGCAGCCGCAGATTGAACATCGTCACCGCCTCGGCCCCCGTCGGGGTGCAGTATCCGCAGGCGACGGGGACGGCGCTGGCTTTCAAGGTGCGCGGCGAAGACGGGGTGGTGCTGGTTTGCGGCGGGGAGGCCTCCACGAGCGGCGGGGACTGGCACGAGGCGATGAACTTCGCCGGCATCCACCATCTGCCGGTGGTTTTTCTGGTGCAGAACAATGCCTATGCTATCTCCGTCCCCGAGAAGGCGCAGGTCGCGGGCTCCATCGCGTGCCGCGCCGCGGGCTACGGATTCCCAGGGGTCGAGGTGGACGGGATGGACGTGCTCGCGGTGTACGGGGCGGCGAAGGAGGCGTTCGAGCGGGCGAGGAGGGGGGAGGGGCCGACGCTCATCGAGGCGAAGACCTACCGCATAACCGCGCACTCCTCCGACGACGACGACCGGCGCTACCGAGAGCGCGAGGAGATCGAGGCCTGGCGCCGGAAGGACCCGATCCTCCGCTTCGAGCGCTACCTGGAGGAGATCGGGGTCCTCGACGACGAGGGCAGGGAAGAGGCGGAAGACCGCATCAGGGCCGAGGTCGCCGAAGCCTCCCGGAGCGCCGAGGAGGCGCCGCCACCGGAGCCCGAAGACGCACTCGGCCCGGTCTACGCGGGGAGGTAAGGTCATGGCAACGAAGAGCTTGCTCCAGGCGATCGGCGAGGGGCTTGCCGAGGAGATGCGCGCCGACGACACCGTGATGGTCCTCGGCGAGGACGTCGGGAGGGCCGGCGGGGTCTTCAGGGTCACGCAGGGCTTGCAGGACGAGTTCGGGGGCGGGCGGGTGATGGATACGCCGCTGGCCGAGAGCCTGATCGTGGGTGCCGCCATCGGCCTCTCGGCGAACGGGATGCGGCCCGTGGCGGAGATTCAGTTCGGGGACTTCATCACGCCGGCGTTCGACCAGATCGTCAACGAGGCGGCGCGCTTCTACTACCGCTCCAACGGCGCCTGGAACTGCCCCATCACCATCCGGGTCCCCTACGGCGCCGTGCACGGCGGGGGCCTCTACCACTCCCAGAGCATCGAGGCCTGGTTCTGCAACACCCCCGGCCTCAAGGTCGTCGCCCCGACGTATCCCGCCGACGCGAAGGGCATGCTGAAGAGCGCCATCCGCGACCCGAACCCCGTCCTCTTTCTGGAGCACAAACGGACCTATCGCCTCCTGAAGGAAGACGTCCCCGACGAGGACTACGAGGTCCCCATCGGCGCGGCGAGGGTCCATCGGGAAGGGGGCGACATCACCGTCGTCTCCTACGGTTTCATGCTCCATACGGTCCTGGAGATCGCGGGGAGGATCTCGAAAGAACACGGGGTGGAGGCCGAGGTCGTCGAGCCGCGGACGCTCTACCCGCTGGACCGGGAGACGATCCTCGGCTCGGCCAAGAAGACCGGCAAGTTTCTCGTCGTCGTGGAGGCGAACCTGACCGGGTCGGTGTCGGGGGAGATAGCGGCGGTCGTGGCGCGCGAGGCCTTCGAGTGGCTCGACGCCCCCGTGATGCGCCTCGGGGCGCCGGACGTCCCGGCGGCGCCGTTCGCGAAGCCGATGATGGACTCCTTTGTTCCGGACGCGGCGAAGATAGAGGGGGCGATGCTCGAGCTCGCCCGCTACTAAAGACTCTCGGGAGGAGGTAGCCGTGGATCAACCGGTGACGATGCCCCAGCTCGGGGAGAGCGTTACGGAGGGCACGATAGCGCGCTGGCTCAAGGCCGAAGGGGACGAGGTCGCCCTCGACGAGGCCCTGGCCGAGGTAGACACGGACAAGGTCAACGCCGAGCTGCCCTCGCCGGTCGCCGGCAGAATCGAGAAGTTGCTCGTCTCCGAGGGGACGACGGTCGGCGTGGGGACCGAGATCGCGCTGGTCGCCCTCCCGAGCGAAGAGGGACACGCCGGACCGGCCCCACCCAGGGAAAACCCCTCCGCCGATGCCCCCACGGAGGAGTTTCCCGCCGCCGGCACGGAGGCCCAACCCGTCGCGAGCGGAGCGGCGGACAGGAACGGGCACGCGAACGGCGGGACGAGGGCCAACGGACACACGCTGGAGAGCGCTGAGAGGTTGCGCCTCACTCGATCCTCCCCGGTGGTCAGGCGGCTCGCCGGGGAGTACGGGCTGGATCTCTCGGAGGTCGAGGGGACCGGGGCCGGCGGTCGGGTCACGAAGAAGGACATCGAGGGGCATATCGCAAGGATCGAAGCCGCTCGAACGGCCACGCCAGAAGCCCCGCCCGCAACGGAGCGGGCAACCGCCGCCGAACGTGAGGCTGCGTGGGAGAGGGTGACGGTTTACGGGGGAGATCGGGTCGTGGGGCTGACGGGTATCCGGCGGACGATCGCGAACCGCATGTCCCGGAGCAAGCGAGAGGCACCGCACGCCTGGACGATGGTCGAGGCGGACGTCACGGGGCTCGTCGCCTTGCGCGAGAGCCTGAAGGGGGAGTTCGCCGGGCGCGAGGGCTTGAAGCTCACCTACCTGCCTTTCGTCGTCGGGGCGGTGGCGGAGGGCTTGAAGGAGCACCCCATCCTGAACTCGGTCTGGGACGGCGACAGGATAGTCCTCAGAAGGCGAATCAACGTCGGGATCGCGGTGGACCGCGAGGACGGTCTCGTGGTGCCGGTGCTCCACGACGCCGACGAGCTGAACACTTTAGGTCTCGCGCGGAGGATCGACCACGTCGTGCGGCGCGCCCGGGAGGGCCGGCTCTCCCCCGACGACGTCTCCGGCGGCACCTTCACGGTCAACAACCCGGGCGCTCTGGGTAGCGTCGTCTCGGTACCGATAATCAACTACCCGCAGGTGGCTATCCTCTCCGTGGAGGCGATAATCAAGCGCCCCGTGATCATAGACGATGCCATAGCCATCCGGAGCGTGATGAACCTGGAGGTCTCCTTCGACCACCGCGTCACGGACGGCGGCGCCGTGCTCCGTTTCCTGAACGGTGTGAAGCGACGGCTGGAGGGCCTGGGGCCCGACGACGCTGGGGGCGGGTTGAGGTAGCGGGAGGAGGTTGCTAACCTGCCTCCGGTTTCTGGCACCCACGGAGGGCAAGGTTAGAGTGAACGACTCGGCTGGCGGGACGGGGCGGAGAGCGCTCCGGAAGGCGACGTTGCGCCTCATCCCCCTTCTGTTCGTGCTGTACATCGTGTCGTTTCTGGACCGGGTGAACGTCGGGTTCGCGGCGCTGCAGATGAACGAGGATCTGGGTTTCAGCGACGCGGTCTACGGGCTTGGGGCCGGGATCTTCTTTATCGGCTACTTCATTTTCGAGGTCCCGAGCAACCTCATCATGGAGAGGATCGGGGCGCGGGTCTGGATCGCCCGAATCATGTTCACCTGGGGTGCCATCTCGGCGGCGATGTTCCTGGTGCAGGGACCCGCGAGCTTCTACGCACTGCGGTTCCTCCTCGGCGTCGCCGAGGCCGGATTCTTCCCCGGCATGATCCTGTATCTCACCTACTGGTTTCCCGCCCGCGAGCGCGCTCGAAGGGTCGCCTACTTTATGGCGGCCATCCCCATCGCCGGCGTGATCGGCTCCCCGCTCTCGGGCTACCTCCTGACCTTCGACGGGCTCTTCGGTCTCGCCGGGTGGCAGGTTATGTTCCTCGCCGAGGGTATCCCGGCGATCCTCCTCGGCTTCGTCGTCCTCTTCTACCTGCCCGACGGCCCGAACGGCGCCCGGTGGCTGGAGCCGGAGGAGCGCGAGTGGATGCGGGGCGCCCTGGCGCGCGAGGACAGGATCAAGGCCGACCGCGGCGAGTACACCACGCGTCAAGCCCTCTCCAACGGCAAGGTGTGGCTGCTCGCGGCCGTGTACTTCGGGGTCGTCACCAGCCTCTACGGGGTCTCGCTGTGGCTGCCGCTGATCATCGAGGACCTCTCGGGGGTCGGGCCCCTGGCGGTCGGCCTGCTCGGGGCGATCCCCTACGTGGCGGGCGCCCTCGGCATGGTCGTCGTCGCCCGCCACTCGGACAGGACGGGCGAGAGGCGGTGGCACGTCGCCGTCGCGGCCTTTACGGCGGCCGTCGGCCTCGTTCTCACCGGGGCGACGGACTCGCCGGTGGTCGAGATGGCCGCGCTCACGCTCGCGTCCCTGGGCATCTACAGCACCCTCGCGACGTTCTGGTCGCTCCCCACGGCGTTTCTGAGCGGGACGGCCGCGGCGGCGGGGATCGCGCTCATCAACTCCGTCGGGAACCTGGGCGGCTTCGTCGGGCCGTACGCCGTGGGAGCCCTGAGCGACGCCACCGGCAGCTTCTACGCGGGCCTGCTCCTCCTCGCCGCCGCGGTCTTTGTGGCCGGGATCCTCGCCCTCGTGGTGCGACACGACCGTGGGTTGGAGGAGGTCGAGAAGGCGCCCGCCGCCAGAGGGACGGCGGTCGGGGGGCTTGGA
>JADDPR010000280.1 GCA_016781775.1 Rubrobacter sp.
TTCTCCTCCCCGTGAACGGTCATTACCAAGTCTCTACCTGTCCACGGATGTGAAGCAATCCCAGCCCTCCAGCTGCTCGAAGACGCGGACACCTACAGCCGCGTCAGTTGGCGGCAGATACTGGGTGAAGCCACTGAGGAGGAACTGGAAACAGCGGTTCGTCAGCTGCTGCCCCGGTCGGTGAGCAGGGTCAAGGAAGAAGGCCATGTGCAGAGCCTGGGAATGGGCATGTTTAATGCCCTTTTCCTCGAAAAGTGGGATCTTCCCCCGAAGGTCAGGTCCGAGGTGGCGGAGACCTTATCGGAGGCGGTCGCCGATCCGACGGTGGCGCTCACCCACCGCCGGGCGGCTGCGCTCGCCCTGGGACGAAAAGCCTCACAGTTCGACGCAGAAGAACGACAGAAAATCATCCGGACCCTGAAGGACGTGCTCACACGGCCCTTCGAGACGCATCCTATGCTCCAGAGCACGGACAACCCACTCTCTATGCTCCAGATGAATGTCGGTCAACCCGACGACGTAATCGCCGCAGTGGCGTGGGCGCTGTTGTCCTTCTCCCCCTGGATCGAACACGAGGAGGATCGCCGGCTGCTGCGCAGGGAGATAGAGAGGCTCAGGGCGAGCCAGGAAGAGGAGCTCGGGATCGGCGTCGCCGAGGGGCTCGGGAGCTTTGTTCCTAAGGGCGACGAAGAAGAGCGGTGGTTGCGTACCAGAATCCTTTTGCTGCTCAACTCGCAGCACCCGACGGTGCGACAGGGAGTGGCGCGCAGCCTCGCTTCTCTAGTCGAACGCGGGACGTTGGTGTTGGACGCCGAACTGCTGGACACCGTGCTCTACCTCTCGGTAGCCGACCACGTCGGGGACAGAAGGGCGGCGGCCGAGGCGCTCACGGCGGTGGTAAGAAGCGCAGGGCAGGACCAAGCCCGGGTCGAAGAAGCGTTGGAAAACTTGCGCGACGATCTCAGCTACTTGGTCAGGACCCGGACGGGAGTTGAAGCATGATCCCTGGCTAGAATAGGGGAGGACATACGAACTTTGGGCGAATTGTCGGTACACCTGGCCGCGGGGGTTGCTCTGCGCACACCCGCAGTCTACTGCTCATACCCGGCTCGGTGGCCACGTCGGCACAAAGCCTCGTTCTTGGTTTGAGCAACCGTGCCTCATTGGTCCTAAGAGTTTCAGCCCAAGGCCTCTCCCATCGCGTCGGCGGCCTCGCCGCCCATGCCGGGCAGCATGTGGGAGTAGGTGTCGAGAGTAATGGCAACGGAGGCGTGGCCGAGAAGCTCCTGGACGAACTTGGGGTGAACGTTCCTCTGGAACAGGAGCGAAGCACACGTATGGCGCAGGTCGTGAAAGGTGATCTGCGGGAGTCCGGCACGCCTGAGGAGCGGCGCGAAGGACCGCTGACGTAGATTGGACGGGTTGATTAGGTTCCCGGCCTCGCCGGCGAAGACGAGGTCCTGATTTCGTAGACGGCACCGGCCTTCAGCCTCTCCTCCGCCTGACGCGCCCGGTGGCGCTGCAGGGCCTCGACGGCGCGGGGTGAGCCGCACCGTTCGGCGGCTCTTCTTCGTCTTCGGCTCCCCGAGGGTCAGCTTCCTTCCGTTCTCCGTGTGGGTGAGCGTCCGGCGCACCCTGATAACCAGGCCGTCGAGGTCAACGTCTTCCCACTTCAGCCCCAGCAGCTCCCCGCGCCTCATGCCCGTGTGCACGGCGAGCACGTAGAGGGCTTCGAGCCGGTCGCCTTGCGCCGTCTCAAGGAGCCGCCGCGCCTCGGGCGCCGAAAGCGGGTGCATCTCCTTCGTGGAGGATGCAGGAGCCTTCACGGTACCTGCGGGGTTGCGGGGCAGCGCGAGCCGCGGGTCCGGTGGGGAGGGCCCGCGGAGCAGGGCCAGGACGCGAAGCCGTCGGCGGACCGCTCCGCGTAGTGCGTCGCGGAGTTGGGCTTGGCCGCGCGCCAGGCGAGCGGGAGGTAGGCGGGAAAGCCGCAAGCACCTGGCAGGCGAACGCCACCCTACGCGACACGCAACGTGGCCTGCATGTCCCCGTAGACCTTCTTCAGCTTCCCGCTCGTGTCCGCGTGGTCGACCCAGGGGAACTTCCGAGAGGCCGTCATGGGTCGGCTCCTTCCACTTTCGCCGGACGGGCCGTTCCCTAGTGGGTAACTAACTACCCGTGTGCCTATAGTCCCAATTCGTCGAGCAGCCCGGGCCAGCGGTCCTTCCACGGCCTCGCCGTTTCGAAA
>JADDPR010000146.1:0-2531 GCA_016781775.1 Rubrobacter sp.
GATCGGCACCGAGTTCGCCCAGATGTTCGCCCGCTTCGGCTCTAGGGTCGAATTGATCTCCTCGAAAGGGAACCCGCTCCCCATCGAGGAGCCGGAGGCCGGCAAAGCGGTCGTCCGGGCGCTCTCGGCCGACGGCGTCCGCCTGCACCGGGGCTACCGCGCCGTCTCCGCGCGCCGCGAGGACGGGGAGAAGGTAGTAGTCGCCCGCAACGACGCAGGGGAAGAGGTCGAGGTGCGTGGCGAGGAGATTCTGGTCGCCGCCGGACGCGCCCCGACGGTGGACGGCCTGGGGCTCCAGAACGCGGGCGTGGAGGTCGGAAAGCAGGGTCTCGTCGTGGACGAACACCTCATGACTAGCGCCGAGGGCATCTACGCGGCGGGGGACATCGCCGGCGGCCTGCGCTTCACCCATGCCGCCGAGTACATGGCCCGCATCGCCCTCCAGAATGCCCTCTTCCCCGTCAAGAGCAAGGCAGACTTCTCCGCCGTCCCCTGGACCACGTTCACCGACCCCGAGGTCGCGAGGGTGGGCCTCACGGAGGGAGAAGCCAGGGGGAAGCACGATGGCGTGGAGGTTTACACCCACCCCCTCCCCGACCTCGACCGGGCCATAGTCGACGGCGAGGGGGAGGGGTTCTTCAAGATCGTAACCGGGAGGCGAGGCAGGATCCTCGGCGGACACGTCGTCGCCCCCGACGCGGGAGACGTCATTGCCGAGGTCGTTCTCGCCATGCGAAAAGGCCTCCCCATAACGGACCTCTCCCGCACCGTCCACACCTACCCCACGATCTCCGAGGGCGTGAAAGGCGCTGCCGACAGCTTCTACCGCAAGAAGCTCTTCGGCGGTCGCGCCAGAAAAGCCCTCGGCGCCTACTTCGCCCTGCGCCGCCTCCTCGACGACCGGCGCCACGGACCGGCGAAGGGCTAGAAAGGGCGCAACGGGGATGCCCGTAGCGCCTCACCCTCGCCGCATCGAGCACGACGCCTGATCCGAACCTCCTGGGAGCAGGCGAGAAGGGGCGGGAGGGTTGATCCCCCACCCTACTTCTTCCCCTCCCTCTTCATGCGCCTTCGGATCAACTGCAAGGTGATCTCACCTACGCTGAAGATTCCAAGGGCGAGCAGCGCAACCGCCAGATGCATCCCCACGTTCACCACGAACTCCAGGTGGATGTTTATGACCACGAGAGCCCCCTTGAAGGGGCTTCGGGGACCGTGAACGCAAAGACGTGTCTACTCGTCTGGCAATTACTTGTTATTCTTGAGATGCGCAGACCTCCATTTAGTGGTGGGGTTTGTGTCACCGGGACCGTGCGGGGGCTTCCTACGGCAACCCCGCACAGTCCTATCTAGGGGAGATGCGGCTCGTACTCCCCATTGTCCTAACCCTAGTACGGTCTTTTGCCCCTCCTACTCAACGGTCTAAAGGGTGCCGCCCCCTCAAGTCCCTCCAACTTTGGGGTCTCGTTGCACTTGAATCGATTATACGTACCTAAGGGTACTTACTAAATGTCCGAGCCCCGTAAGCGCCCTTCAAAGTCTAATCCGAGTGCCAACCGCCGGGAGACTACGCCTTTCTGTACTTCGTCGTTACCTTGTAGGTGCCGTCGGGAAGGGCCTGTAGCTTGTAGTCGCCGAAGAGGATAGGGTCCGTCATCGCGAGGCAGAGGAAGAGCCTGATGGCGAGGTTGCGGATCTCACTCTCCGCGTGCTCGTCGGCCCGCATCTCGATGATGTGCCTCAGGGCCCGGACGTTCCCCGTGAACACCATCGGCGCCTCGGTCTCGTTCGGCAGGAGGGACCGCGCCGTCTGCTGGACCTTCTTGCGAGCGTCGGTGGCGCGGTCCGCTTCGAGCAACGCCGCCCCCTGCCCCTGCCTCTCCAGAAGCCTCCCCGCCATCGCCTCGTACTCCGCCGCCGCCCGGTCCACCCGCTCCTCGAAGAGGCGGTGCAGCTCCTCGTCCGCCGCATACTCCGGCCGCTCCACGAACCGCAGCACGGCCCCGGAGACGTAGCGCTGAGAGACCTGCGAAACCCCGACCCCTGCCCTGTGCCGCACCAGCTCGTGCGTCACGCTCCTGCTTATCCCGTACAGCAAGAAGCTGAAGTTCGCGTGCTCCAGGACCGACCCGTGCCCCGCGGAGGTCAGCCGCTCGAAGTACTCCGCCGCGTTCTCGTTCGTGGTCCTCCGGGGGCCGAACGAGGCGTAACAGAGCTGTCCCGCCGTCTTGCAAAGCTGCGAAGAATCGGGGAGAGCCGTCGGGTCGTCGACGTAGCCCGGGAAGCCCAGGGAAGAATCGAAGCCGTCCAGAAAGCCTGCGAGACCCTGGACGTTGGTCTGCGGCTTGGCGAGCACGACGACCCCTGGAGCACTCAGATAAGCCGTACCGGCGGCCGTATGGTGGACCGCCGGGTGAATGGCCGGAAACTCATCCGCCATGCCCCCGCCAACATCTTCGAACAACTCCGCGATACGACCTCGCTCGGTGATCTCCAAAAGGCTCCCTTCTTTGTTCAACTAGGAAGGGTAG
>JADDPR010000146.1:2663-9083 GCA_016781775.1 Rubrobacter sp.
GGTTTATCTCCTAACCAAACCCCATTACCCCCCCTCATGCACGGAAGCCCCCCACCGCATTCGGTACTGCGCAGCGCTCCTGTCAGCAGGTGGGCTGCCCCTACTCAAGCTCCTCCGCAGCCTGTCGCCCCACGATACCCACACAAAGCGAAAGGCCCTTCCCCGTCTCATGGTGTGAGGAAAGGCCTTCCATTGCGCGGGACCAGCCCGCTCTACAGTGACTTTGCTCTAGACGGCTTCGGAGAGGGCGCGCTTGAGGGCGCCGGCGTAGCGGCCGGTGCGGATGGTCCTGAGCGCCTTGATCTCGACCTGCCGGGCCCGCTCCTGGGAGATGCCCAGTACTTCGGAGACCTCACGCAGGGTGCGGATCTTGTCGCCGTCGAGGCCGTGGCGCATCTCGAGGACGCGGGCCTCGCGCTCCGGCAACTTGGAGACGGCCTCCCTGAGCGTCCCCTCCCACTGGCCGACCTCGACCCTGGCGTAGTCGTCGTTGGCCCGCTCGTCGGGCAGGAGGTCGCCCATCTCGGCCCCGTCATCCGCCCCGATGCGGGCGTTCGTGCTTCCTACCGGCTGGCCGACCTCGCGCAGGCGCCGGGCCTCTTCCGGCTTGACCCCCAACCGCTCCGCGAGCTCTTCCTCGGTCGCGTCGCGGCCGAACTCCATGCTCAGGGTAGCTTCGGCGCGGCGGAGGCGGAAGAGGGCATCGACGACGTGGGCCGGCAGCCGCACCGGGCGCGCGTGGTCCGCGATCGCGCGCGTGATGCCCTGGCGGATCCACCACGTAGCGTACGTCGAGAAGCGGTTGCCCAGCTCGGGATCGAAGCGCTCGACGGCCTTGATCAAGCCCGCGTTGCCCTCCTGAATCAGGTCCTCGAAAGACACCCCCCGCCCTCGATACTTCTTGGCGATGGAGATGACGAGCCGCAGGTTCGACTCGATAAGCCGCGCCCGAGCCGCGCCGTCCCCCTCGCGGCACCGCCGGCTGAGGTCGCGCTCCTCGGCGGCGTCGAGCAACCGCCCGCCACGTATCTTGTTCAGGTACTGCGTAAGGGTGTCCTCAGCCATTCTCTCCCCTTTCTCCCTGCCGTCCCGCAACGCCGTCCCCACTACGCCGCCGGATGCTTCCCTCCGGTCTGGGCCGCCACCCGCGGCCCGCCGTGCGTCACGAACCGCCCCAACACGCGATCGTCGAGGCTGCTCGTCACGACCCACTCCCTGCCGCAAAAACCGCACTCGAGCTTCAGGAGCCGCCGCTCGTCCGGGCTACCTCCCCGCCTCGCCAGGACCTCCTCCTTCAAGGAGCCCAGGCAGCAGACCGGCAAGCCCCGCACGTAGACCTCATCCTCCGGCCTCCCCGCCGGCGCGAGCGTCGTGTCCGGCCTCAGAGCCACCCTCTTGCGCGCCAACTTAAGCGGCCCCCTTCCGCTCCCCCTCGCCCGAGCGCTCGACGAAGGCGCACTCCTCGGGCTCGAACGGGAGCGGCGCCTGCCACTCCGCCCCGCATACGGGGCAATCGAAGGAATCCTCGACTCCCCACGCCGTCCTGCGGCAGCAGGACGGCAGGTCGACCTCGTACAGCGTCTCGTCGCCGATGGCGGCCACCCACATGCGCCCCACTACGCGGCCCTCCCGGAGAGGCGCCCGATCCACTCGCTCGCCTCGCCCCTGGTGAGCTCGGAGACGGGCTTGCCGACCATGTTCTCGAACTTCGGGATGCCGTCGTCGACGACGTCCGCTATAAGGGCCTCGAGGTAGTTGAGCTGCTTGCGCGTCGCCGGCAGCGACTCCTTCGCAACCTCGCCCTGCGCGACCGCCCCGGATGAAGCACCCTCGGCCCGCGCCCCCCGGCGCGGCTCCGGCGCATAGGCCGGCTCGGGATCGTCCCCGAGCTCCTCGATCGACGCGACGCCGACGTTGATCGCATCGCGAAGAGCACGCGCCTTCGCCCGCGTCTCCGCCATCCTGATGATGTGCGGCGCGATCATCCTCCCCACGTTCTGCGGGCTCGCGTCCCCGATCCCCGTGAACTTCCCGTCCTCCGTCCTGACGATCGCCCACGCGATCGCGACCTCGCCGTTCTCGGCGACCGGTATCTGCAGAAGCTCCGTCTCGATGCTCCTCAAGCCCCGCGCGTGCGCCTCCTCCAGAAGCCCCGCGTACAGCACGAACCGCTTGCCCTGACGCTCGATCATGTACTCTTCGCGCATCCCGCTATACCTCCTCCGGCGCATCTACACCGGCTCCGCCATCTTCACTGAACTGAGTGAGAATAAGGGTAAAAATAGAAGCCACCTCAGGCGATCCCCTCGTAAGAGTACTGGCGGCCACCGGGGGCGGCGGTGTTCTTGGTACGGTGGATCAGGCCAAGCTTCAACAGCCGGGTCGCCCGGTTGTTCATGGCTGTGTGGTTGAGCCCTAGCTTGGCCGCGAGGTCCGCGTTCGTGATCGAACCGGCCTCGTAGATCGCGGTCAGCGTCTCCACGAGGTGCTCCGGCACGTCGCCCACGATCTCGGGCTTCTCCCCGATCTCGTCCACCCGCACTATGGCGAGCGAACGCTGCCGCAAGGACGCCTCGACGTTCTCCAAGAGCTCCCGATCCTCCTCGACCAGCACCACGCGCCGGTCCCCGTACTCCCCGGACGCCACCCTGGAAACCAGAACCCCGAGAGCCTCGTCCGCGAACGAGTAGTCCATCAACTCCACGCCCCGCGTGTCCACATACAACACGCCTCCCGACGGCAACCCCTCCAGGACCTCCGCGAGCGCCTCACGCACCCGACGCCCCGTCCCGCGGGTGACCGTCAACTTGCCGCCCGCCTCCCCGGACGCCACGTCGTAGACCGCGTACGGCCTCTTACCGGCCAACGTTTCCGTGCTCACTGTCTTCAGTGAATTCATATGAGCAGAGTATAAGGGGTAGATGGACCAAAAGCAACATAAAATTTGGACGCTTCACGGATCGGATTATCCCCTATCTACGCGCGTTGACCATCGCACCCTACGGGGACGGTGCGGCGCCGCTTGCGGACGGCTCACGAGGCGGGCTCTTCGGCGGCTTTCCTGGGGAGGGAGACCCGCACGAACGTCCCGGGGAACGGGGGGACGTTGCGGGAGTTCGTCCGGTCGCCGTAGTGGGTGACGCGGCCGGAGCCGGAGCGCAGGGAGAGTGAACCGCCGGCGCGGGCGGCGATCTGTCCGACCACCGCGAGGCCGCCGCCGCGGCCGATCTCGCCGGTCCCCGTGACCCCCATCTTGAGCGCGTGCCTGAGGGCGTCGTTGTCCGTCTTCGTGTGCTCGGCGTACGCCGGGTTGCGCGAGAGCGTCTCCCGGACGCCTACCCCCCCGTCGGCGATCGCGACGAGCACCTCCTCGCCCTTGCCGCGCCCCCCGCTCACGATGTGCTGGTAAGCCTGCACGGCGGCGTATGCACCGAACGGGGAATGCCCGTGCTCCACGGCATTCGCGCAGATCTCGGAGAGGGTGGCGCAGATTGCGGCCCGCTCGCGCAGGAGGTAGCCCCGGTTCTCCAGAATCTCCGAGATGCGATTGATGATCCCCGGGATCTCGTCCTCCGAATGGAACTTTATAAGCTCCTGGAGCGTCCCCGGGTTGCCGCGCCGCCGCTCCTCCAGCGCCGCAACGTCCACGTTCGTCTCGACCCGGTGCCCGAAGATGCGGAAGAAATCCATCCGCTCGAGGTAAGCGGCCACGTTGTGGCTCGGTATCCTCACCCCGACGAGGCGCGAGCGCGAGATAAGAAACTCCAACAGCGCGGCCAGCCCGCAAAGCCCCGCCGGCTCCACGAACTCGACCGGCTTGAGGTCCAGAACGACCGACCCGCCGCTCACCTCCCCCGCCCCCTCGAACGCGGGGTCGAGGCTGCCGAGGGTCAGGATGCCTCGCATCGCCCCCCGCCGCCGGATATCCAGCTCGAGCTTCGTCGCCGTCATGGCCTTATTGTAAGCAAGATCGCCATCGCAGCGCCCGATCCCATGCTTTCGGCAAGACGCTCCCTACGCGCGTCGCCTCCCGTGCCGCTCCGCCGCCCTTGCGTTCTTTGAGATCCGGTGAGCGAGACCCATAGAGGGAGGGCTCGTGGGGCCCTACCGCTCGTCCCAGCGCCGCTCGTAGAAGAGCTCAGTGTAGCGCTTGTTGTCGAAGCGGCTGATGATGGAGCCGTCGCCGCTCTCCTTGAAGCCGAGCTTCTCGAAGACGCGCTGCATCCTCACGTTGTGGGCGAGCGTGGAGCCGCGCACGGTATTGAGACCCATGACGTCGAAGCAGTAGGAGAGCAGGAGCTCTACGGCCTCGGCGCCGTGGCCGTGCCCCCTAAGGTCGTCCCGGCCGATCTTGATGCCGAGCTCGCAGCTCCCGTTCCGGAAGTCGTAGAGGGTGGCCATGCCTATCGGCTCACCATCCGCCCTGGACTCGAGGATAAAGGTCTTTACGGACGCGTCCTTCCAACGCGAGAGGTAGTCGCGGCGGGCCGCTTCGAGGGAGATCTTGATCGGCGGGCGCCCGTTCCATGCGGCGAGCTCGGGGTCGCGGTCCCACTCATAGGCGGCCTCGACGTCGGATTCGCACGGGGGCCTCAAGATCACCATCTCTCCCCTTAACACGTTGAGTTCTTCGGCGTGTATGGGCTCGCTCCTTCCGACGCGTTCGTGCCGTGCACCCGTGCCGTTTCCGACCGGCACAAGTATAAAGCCTTCCTCGTATAGAATACCCGCACGGGGGGGACTGTAGTCCGGCGAACGCGGGTGTCGGAGGCGGTCGGTGACGAGCAGCACGGTAGGGGAGAACTTCTGGGGCTCCAAGGGTAGGGTCCGAGACGGAGTCTGGGGCGACATCCCCGTAGACAAGGCCGTCCGCACCCTTCTCGAGACCCCGGCGATGGCGCGCCTGAAGGGCATAAGCTCCCTCGGCTTCGCCCACTTCGCCTTCCCCGCCGCCCGCCACACGGGCTTCGACCACGCCGTCGGCGTCTACCACCTCACCCGCCTTACCCTCAAGAGGATCACGGACTCGGGCGCCTACCTCGAAGACCGCGACGTCCGCGGCTCCCTCGCCGCGGCCCTCCTGCAAGACGTCGGCAGGTACCCGCACCCCTGGGCCGCGGAAGGCATAAGCCTCCCCGGAATGATCCCCCGCGACACGGAGACCCAGCGCATAATCGAGGAGACCGAGGTGGCGCAGGTTCTCCGCGAGAGCTGGGACCTGGAGCCCCACAACGTCTTCCGCCTGGTCGCCCGAGGGGCCGACGAATACGACGAGGACTCCGGGATGAGAGCGCCCCTGCGCAACCTCACCCCGACCGAACACCTCGTCCGGGACCTGCTCTCCGGCGCGCTCGACCTCGCGACGCTCGACGGCCTCGTGCGGGACACCCGGGGGGTCCGGCTCCCTTTCGGCAACGTGGACGTAGAAGCGCTCATCAACTCGTTGCGCATCGTGGGGCAGGACAACCGGGCCGTCCTCGCCCTGGACGAGGCAGGGATCGGGCACCTCCAGTCCCTCGTCTTCGCCCGCTACCTCATGCACTACAACGTCTACAGCCACCACGCCCTGCGCGTCCCGACCGCCATGTTTCTCAGGGCGGTCCAGGACGCCGTTCAGGCCGGTGAGATCTCGCCCGAAGAGCTCATCCGCCAGGACGACGCCGGTGCCCTCGGCCTCGTCTCCCGCTCCGCCGAGCCCGGCGGCTCCTCCGCCACCCTCGTCAAGCGGCTGACCGACCGCCGCCCGTACAAGCGCGCCCTGGAGCTCGACGAACGACACCCCAGCTACGCTCCCCTGATACGCCTGCGCGACGACGCCTCCTGGCGTCGCCGCGTGGAAGAGGCTTGGGCCCGCTACCTGACCCGCTACCGAAAAGGCGTCGCCGACCCCTTCGATATCCTCATCGACCTCCCGGAGAACAAGCGCTTCGACGTAGGCCTACGCGTCATCCTGCGCTCCCCCGGCCTCACCCACGGCGAGCGCAACCCCGTAACCTGGCAGGGCGTCTCCGGCCTCTCCGAAGAAGACATGGTCCGCTACCACGCCCCCCTCCACCGCGTCCGCATCGCTACCGCGACCGACGACCTCGCCACCTCCGTCCGCCGCCACGCCGACGAGCTCTTCACCATCGCCGAAGAAGTAGGATAAGAGATGCGAGCAAAAGAAAAGGGCCGGCGTCGATAGGTAGAAACCCTCTTCCGGCCCTTAGCGGTTCTCGAAGAGTACCGCTTTGTGACGTCTATTATAACCAAGACCCCCACCCCGCGCAAACCGTTCGACAGTCACGCCCCGTTCTGCGCAGGGCCTTGAGCTTAAGATACCAGCCTCGCAAGCTCCCACGATCGCCAAATGGATGACAAATTCGATGCGTAGTACTAATCCAGGTTTACAATGAGCATTATCAAGGCAATCGGTTCGTT
>JADDPR010000422.1 GCA_016781775.1 Rubrobacter sp.
CACCCGCCTTCGTCCGCAACCGATCCCGAGGGCGCGCAGCTCGGCGTGCACTCTTGGGTAGCCGTAGGTCTGCCTGCTGCGCTCGTGCACCTCGCGGATCTTCTCGGTGAGGGCGGCATCATCCTGACTCCTCTTCGACGGCGGCCTGCTCCTCCAGGCGTAGTAGCCGCTCTTCGAGACCCCGAGGATGCGGCACAACAACGACACGGGTAGATGGGCCCTCTCCGCGTCGATGAACCTGAAGAGGTTCACCGGATCCCGTCCTCCCTGGCGAAGAAGGCCGCCGCTTTTCGCAAGACCTCCTTCTCCTGTTTGAGGACGCGGGCTCTCCTGAGGCGGCCCAACTCCTCCCGCTCCGCGGTGGTGAGCCCTTCGCGCTCGCCGGCGTCGACCTCGTGCTGGCGGATCCACCTCCTCAAGGACTCGCTGGCTATCCCGAGCTCCTCGGCCATCTTCGGGATCGACTTCCCCGAGGAGCGGTAGAGCTTGACGGCTTCCCTCTTGAACTCGGGCGGGTAGTGCGGTGTTGGTCCCGGCACTCGGACCTCCTTTCGGGAGACTCGTTGTCCCCACTCTAGAGTGTCCGTCTTACCGGGGGAATCCCAGCCGCAGGCGAGGCAGCGCGCGACGCGCCCCTCGCCGTCCTGCATGGGCGAGACGAGCACCGTCCCGTCGTGCCCGCACTCGCTCGGCCTGACCCTATTCCTGCTGCCGCCCGTGCCTTCGCGCCTCCCCACTCGCCGGAAAGGTCTAACGTACGGGGTCCCGAGAACGTTCAACACCGCGTCTTTCGCAGGAGGGGCTGTTGGTGTGGCGGTGGGATCGGGGCGCGGGGGCGGGACGCGGCGACGTCGAGGCGCGGGCGGGGCGCTAGCCCGAGAACGGGTCGAAGTAGAGCGGTAGCCCCTCCGCGCGCGCCGCGTCGACGAGGCGGCGGTCGAACGCGAGGAAGCGGCAGTAGTACTCGCTGGCGGGGTACGACCGAGCTACACGGAAGGCCTCCAGCGCGCTCGCCAGATGCAGGGCGTCGTAAGCGCGCAAGGGCGGGTCGCCGTGCCTCAGCGCCAGCTCCCCCGCAGCCCGCGCCAGATCCTCGTCGTAGCGGACGAGGCGCGCGCGGTTGAGGTCGACGGCGAGGTCGCGTAGCGCCCCGTCGAGCTCCTCGTCCGAGATCTCGCCCGCGTGGTAGACGCGCGCCAGCGCCGCGCGCGCCTCAAGGTCGGCGATCTCGGAGACGGCGGGCTCCAGTGCCTCTGTGACGGCGCGCTCCACGACGTCGGAGTGCTTCTCGGCGAGGTAGAGCTTTGCGAGCGCCGAGGTGTCGAGGTACAGCAGGAGAAAGCCCCCTTCGGCTTCGTCCTCGGGCCGGGGGGCGTCGTCGGGTTCTCCGTTCGTGACGGAGAACCCTATGGGTTGATCAACCACGCACCGCGCTCACTGCCGCGCTACCCACGTCGTCGCGCCCGGACTTGGGGACGATGCGCTTCTCCGCCGGACGCCCCAGCGCGCGCGTGCCGAATTTGTGGCGTCCGAGCTGGTCTTGCTCGAGCCGGATGCGCCGCAGGGCCTCCTCCTCCGAGATCCCCTCGCGCGCCGCCCACAGCCTCGCAAGCGCCATCGCCGCCTCCGCATCGCCGTCCCCGCGCCGGGACTCGGACCCCGAACCCCGGTCGGGGCCACGCATCAAGAACCCGACCTCCACCCCGAGCGCGTCCGCTATCTTGCGCATGTTGTATGCGTAAGGCAGGCGCTTGCCGTGCTCCAGCCTGATCACGACGTCCCTGCTCACCCCCGCGCGCGCCGCCAGCTCGTTCTGCGTCAGCGAGAGCTCGTCGCGCAACTCCTTCACCCGCGCCCCCGCCTCGCGAGCTCGCGCCCTCCTTTCGATCCCCTGCGTCATCCCCTACCGCCTCCCGGCTCGTACCGTACCGCCCGCCCGGGGAACGCCCCCGCGCGCCAGCCTACGCTTCTATGTTAGCGCATTACGTGCTGCTCGGGTGCTATACTCGAGCATTCTTTCGCGGGTTTCGAAAGAAAAATGCGATATGACGCAGGTAAGGTGCTATTTACCTGCTATCCTGGGGTCGTAAGCGATAGAGGGGTGCCGGTAGCAAACGGGTAAATGGCAACGTCCCTCATATTCCATAACATTGTCGAACGCGGAGCGGAAGGTAGGCGGCAACGTTGGTGGTCAAAGCCCGGACGTCCTCGAGCGGG
>JADDPR010000418.1 GCA_016781775.1 Rubrobacter sp.
CAGCATCGCGAACCCGCAAGGGTTCGCCGCCGCGACCATCCCCGCCCCAAAAGCGAAGCCGAAAGGTAGCACCTCGGCAAGGGAGGCGAACCACTCCGCCACCAGGGACTGCAGCTCGCTCACAAGACCTCCTCTAGTTCCTTTTCGAGGGTTTCCTCGTCGGTCGGGGCGGCGTCGCGGTAGGCGACCTTCCCCTCCCTATCGAGGATGACGGTCGAGTCGAGGGCGCGCACGCCGAGCGAGCGGGTGAAGCCGCCCGTCCGATCGACGGCCCAAGGGAGCTCCCCGATGCCGCCGGCCTTCCTGAAGCTCTCGATGGTCTTCGGCGTGTCGTTGGGGTCGGCCGAGACCATCAGCACCTCGAGGCCCTCGCCTTCGTGCGCCGAGTAAAGTTCGGACCAGGCCTGCGCCTCGGGGATGCAGTTACCGCACCAGCCCGCCATGAAGAAGAGCGCGACCACCTCTCCGCGCTTCTTTGCCAGGTCGAACTCCTCCCCGTCCAGGGTTTCGATCTTCGCTCCGTCGGCGCCCGCGACGCTGCCCTGCGCGCCGCCGCCCGCCTCGGCGGCGGAGCGTCCCTCGCCGGTACCGCCGCATCCCGCGGCCGCGAGCGCCGTCAGCAGTAGCGCTGCCAACGCCGCGACCTTAGTGGTCCTACGACGGTCGTTGCTCCTTCTGCTCACGAGCTCCTCGCTTCCGTCTTCTCCCGCCGGTCCCCCGCCTCCCGGACGGTAGGAGGCGTCCGGCCGCTTCCCTTCGCGTTTCCCGCACGCCGGTAGAGGAGGTGGAGCGCACCGGCGAGGGCGAGGGCGAAGTACGCCGTCGCCCCGGCGACCACCCACCCGGTGTTCGCCGCCAGCGCGGCCCCGAGAGCCGTGCCCCCGAGCAGGCCGAGCACGACCGGCAACAAGAGGACGAGGTGGCAGGGGCAGGCGATCAGGGCCGTCCCCGCGAGCAGATACCCCGCGATTTTCCTCAACCCGTTACCGCCTTCCAGATTCCGTTGGTTTTTCGAGCATCTTCGCCTCCTCGCATGAGGGGCCGCCGTCGGCCCCTCAGATTTCCTTCAGGACCCAATCTGGGTTATCCGGCAGCCCGAGACGCCGGTTGTAATCCCTGCTGATCGAGCGGATACGCTCCGCGACCTCGTCCACGCGAAACCCGTCGTCGACCTCCACCAAATACGTGTCGGTCTCGGGCTCGTAGCTCACGCTCTTCACGCCGTCGGCTTCCCGCAAGGTCCCCTCGATAACGGTGGCGCAGCTGACGCAGCCGAAGCCGCCGACCTGGAGCACGTTCTCCACTGCCAGCCGCTTGGTCTGCGTGGCACCTGCGGGGTCTTCCGGGGCGGAACCCACGGGCGCCGGGTCTTTGGAGTCGGACGCCGACGGAACATCTTCGACGGGGCGGGCCTTCGGTTCGGCGCTAGCCTTCTGGGTCGCTTGCGCGCCGGCTTCCTCGCGAGCGGGCGCGGCGCCTCCGTCCTCCGTGGCGGCCCGCCAGCCCGCCGCCAGCACGACCACGCCAACGAGAGCGACCACGAGCATCAGTCCCCTTCTCAAGTCCCTAGATCCCTTCCGTAAGTCGTTGTTTGCGCCCCGCGACCGCCGCGCTCTCGGCACCCGCTCAGCACTCCCCCGTCACCTCGCGCCGGGGCAAGATGCCCCGGCCCTCCCTCTTGCCCCTATTCATCCTGCTGCCGGGAGTACGTCTTATCGGAAACTCAACAACTCTTGGTGACGTCGCACGCTTCCACGTGCTCGAGGTTGTCCTCGAGGATGCCTTCGCTGAGCTTTAGGATGCCCAGTACTCTATCGTCCGCTATTGAGTAGAAGGAGCTTCCCCCCTCGCGTCTAGCGCGCACGTAGCCACACCAAGCCAGGCAACGCAGGTGGCCGGAGACCCGGGACTGGGGTACCCCTATCTCCTCGACCAGTTCGGAGACTCTCATCTCCCCCCGTCTCGAGAGCAGCAGCAGGGCGGAGAGCCTGATGGGGTTGGCGAAGCCGTCGAGGAGCTTGGCCAAGAGCCTCACCTCGCGGGCCTCACGGCCTACGGGAACCTCCGAGAGCGGGGCTTCCTCGGCGGACTTTTCTCGCACTTAGGTCTCCTCTCGATCGTCGGGGCAACGGCTCAGGCAGGCGCTGCGCGGGCACGAGGGCCTGCTTTTCGCCCCCGCCGCTGCTCGTCATGCGCTCGTGTTACGTGGCGCGAGGAGCGGATGCCCTGC
>JADDPR010000335.1 GCA_016781775.1 Rubrobacter sp.
TCCAGGACGGCGAGAATGGCCTCCTTTTCGAGGCCGCGCGGTAGCTCCCCGTCGGCTCCGTCCCCGATCAAGGAGGCTTGGGAGCGGCCGATCTTCACCTCGAAGCCCTTCTTGGGGTCGCAAGGGTCCCCCCACTCCGGGCGGACCTCCGGGTCCCGAGCGGCTTCGAGGAGTGTCCCGGTGGCTCGATGCGGCAGGCAACGACGAAGCCGTAGGCCGGGCGCCCCCCGGTATCGCGCCCGCACACCCCCGAGCAAAAGACGACGAGCAGAGGGGTCCCCGCCGATCCCTCCGGGACGGCGCGCCCGAAAGCCGGGACGTCGTCATTGCCTCTCCCGTAGCCCGCATTTGCCTCCACGCCCCGAGTATAAGGGTGGACCGCGTAACACAGCAGGGGTAAGGAAGAGACCTCCTACAGGTACACCGAGGCGATGGCGAGCTTCGGTGACGCTTCTTCGGAGGTGGGCGCTACGTGTTGGGCAAGAACCTCTCGATCTTTCTCCCGAGCGCGTCGGGGTCGGTCTCGCGGGGCCCGGGGCCGTCGCCCTCGAGCGCGGAGTTTAAGGACCGCTCCTGCTCGGGCCTGACGTGCGAGAGCGGCATCGGCGGCACGTCGGGGTCGGTGACGGCCTCCAAGACCACGGGACGGTCTGAGGAGAGCGCCTCCTCCCAGGCCGCCGCGACGTCCTCGGGCCGGTCTACGCGGATGCCCTTGAGGCCCAAAAGCTCCGCGTAGCGGGCGTAGGGGAAGTCGGGGAGGTCCTGGGAGGCGCGGAACTTCGGGGCGCCGGACATGACGCGCTGCTCCCAGGAGACGAAGGAGAGGTCGCGGTTGTTCAGGACGAGCACGACGAGCCGCGGGTCTTGCCAGCGCCCCCAGAGGTTCGCCAGGGTGACGAGCTCGGCGTTGCCGTTCATCTGCATCGCGCCGTCGCCGACGAGCGCTATCACGGGCCGGTCCGGGTGGGCGAGCTTCGCGGCGATCGCGTAGGGCACGCCAGAGCCCATCGTCGCGAGCCCCCCGGAGACCGACCACATCATCCCGCGCCCGAGCCTCACCCCCTGGCACAGCCAGCTCACCACCGAGCCCGAGTCGCCGGTGAGAATCGAGTCCTCCGGCAGCTTCTCGGAGAGCTCCCGGAAGACCCTCATCGGGTTCAGGGGGTCCGCCTCCTCCATGGCGCGCTCCTCGGCGGCATCCCACCAGCGGGCCACCTTGCCCTCGATCCCCTCGCGCCAGGAGCGCTCCGCCTTGCGCTCGAGGTGCGGGATGAGAGCCCGAAGGGTCTCCTTCGAGTCCCCGACGAGGTTGACCTCGTTAGGGTAGCGCAGGCCCAGCATGCGCCCGTCGATGTCGATCTGCACGCCCCTGGCCTGGCCCTCCTCGGGGAGGTACTCGGTGTATGGCATGGTGGTGCCGACCATGAGGAGCGTGTCGCACCCCGTCATCAGGTCCCAGCTCGGCTCCCGCCCGATGGGGCCGATGCCGCCGGTTACGAAGGGCAGGTCGTCCCCGACGACCGTCATGCCCAACAGGGCCTTCGCGACCCCGGCACCGAGGAGCCCGGCAACCTCCATCACCTCGTCGGCGGCCCCCGCGGCGCCCGCGCCCACCAGGATCGCGACCCTCTCGCCGGCGTTTAGGACCTCCGCGGCCCGCCCGAGGTCCTCCTCCGCGGGGACGACGCGCGGCTCGGAGTAGCCGAGCCCCGAGTGGAGGTTGCCGTGCAGGTGCGCGGGCTCCTCCACCGCCCCGAGCTCCTGCACGTCATAGGGGACGATCAGGCACGTCACGGTCCGCTCGGACTTCGCGATCCGGAACGCCCTATCGACGAGGTGGCGCGCCTGGGAGGGGTCGGCGAGCACGTGCACGTACTCGTTCGCCACGTCCTTGAGGAGGGATTGCAGGTCGACCTCCTGCTGGTAGTCGCCGCCAAGGGAGGCGAGCGCCTGCTGGCCCACGATCGCCACGACTGGCACGTGGTCCATCTTGGCATCGTAGAGGCCGTTGAGGAGGTGTATGGCCCCCGGACCGGAGGTAGCGAGGCAAACGCCCACCTCTCCGGTGAACTTGGCGTGGGCGCACGCCATCAGGGACGCCATCTCCTCGTGGCGGACCTGGACGAACTCGGGCTCGTTGCCGGCCCTATTCAGGGCCGCCAGGACGCCGCTGATGCCGTCCCCGGGGTAGCCGAAGATCCTCT
>JADDPR010000138.1 GCA_016781775.1 Rubrobacter sp.
CAGCAACGGAAGAGTGACGAAGGACTAGGGCTAAGAGAGACCCGAGGGGAGATCATCCCCGGGGTATGACGCCCTGGTCTTCCATGCCCCTTAAGCTGCTCGTGTGTACGAAAAGTTTCGTCCAGGGGAACCCGATTCGGATGAGCGGTGCGACGTTCGAAAAGACGAAACACGATCGCGTTCGTAACCCGAGCCATGAGGAGGAGACGTGAGAAGGAAGGTAGTAACGTTCGCGATCGCCGCCTTTTTGGCATGCTCTTTCCCCCTCGGTGAAGCCGTAGCCGGGGAGGACAAGACCGCAGAACGCCTGCTGACGGCGGCGGAAGGCTTGCAGATGCCATCCTCCGAGGCCGATTCTTCCTGGCATCTAGTTTCGTACGCCGGGGATGGGTTGCCGGAGGCCGCGCTCTTCGGGGAGGCGTTGGGGTGCCCACAGGGCGGCATGACCCGCTCCGACTTCGACGAGATGCTTGGTACCTTGAGAGAAGTTGAGCCCTGGATGGACGCGGGGCAGGCGAGTAGCGCCCGTGGTTTCTGCAAGCTCGCAAAGGTGTTCGAACACGAGTTCGGAGAGGCGAAAGCCGTCTACCGCTGCGACACCGGCGGGCCGGAGATCCAGGTCTATTTTGTGGGGGCGGACCAGGCCGGTCTCGTGGGCTTGATGACCGTCAGCATAGAAACGTAGGGGGTAAGTCGGTCGAAGAAGTCGCATCGGGGGGTAGGGTAGCCCTCACGGTGCGCGATCGGCGCTCTTCTGGCGCGGATCAGCGGTCGTTTTGCAGTAGCGTAGCGGGCTGGTAGAATCTCGTAGTTGCCTGGTGACCGTAGCTCAGTTGGCAGAGCATCGGGTTGTGGTCCCGAAGGTCGCGGGTTCGAGCCCCGTCGGTCACCCACTTGTAGAGGTCCCTGTCGACGAAACCGCGAGGATGCGGTTCGTCGGCGGGGATTTCGTTCTTCCGGGGGTCCGTACGCGGCTTGCGCCCTTAGCGTACTGGGGCCGGGAGCGGCGAGGCGACTGTTATAATCCCGCCAGGTTTGAGGCGAGCGAGAGTGGTGGAATGGTAGACACGCTAGATTTAGGATCTAGTGCCTTCGGGCGTGCGGGTTCAAGTCCCGCCTCTCGCACTACGCCTATGAGGGCGCCCGTACCGAAGAAGAAGTTGGACGAGAAGAGTTGGGGTGTATGACGGCGAACGTAACTAAGCTCGAGGACAACAAGGTCAAGCTCGACGTGGAGGTCTCCCCGGAGGCCGTCAAAGAGGGCGTCGACGCGAAGGTCCGCGAGCTCGGCAAGCAGGTGCGGGTACCGGGCTTCAGGCCGGGCAAGGCCCCCCGGAGGATCATCGAGAACCATCTGGGGCGCGACTACATATACATGGAGGCGCTCCAGGACGGGCTGCCGACCTGGTACACCGAGGCCGTCGTCGAGAGCAACCTCAGGCCCATAGACCGGCCTGAGATCCACTTCGACGAGGGGCTCGACGAGAAGGAGGGCTTCAAGTTCTCTGCCACCGTCGAGGTCCGCCCGGAGGCGGCGCTCGGCGAGTACAAGGGGCTCGAGGTCCCGAAGCGCGAGGTAGAGGTTCCGGAGGAAGAGGTCGAGGCCCAGCTCGAGGAGCTTCGCGGGCAGTTCGCGACGCTGGCGGCGGTCGAGGACCGTCCGGCGCAGCAGGGCGATTACGTCATCATCGACTTTAACGGCGAGAAGCTCACGGGCGGGCCGCTAGAGGGCGGGCAGGCCGAGGACTACATGCTCGAGATCGGGCGCGGCGAGCTTCTGGAGGACTTCGAGAAGGAGCTCGTCGGGATGAAGGCCGACGAGCGCAAGCGGTTCGCCGTCACCTTCCCGATGGACTACGCCGAGGAGTCGCTGCGCGGGCAGTCGGTGCTGTTCAACGTGCATCTCAAGGAGATCAAGGAGCGCGACCTTCCGCCGCTGGACGACGACCTCGCCAAGGAGGCGAGCGAGTTCGAGACGCTCGACGAGCTTCGGGCGGCGGTCAGGGGCCAGCTCGAGGAGGCCGCGTCCCAGCGCGTCGAGGGCGAGTTCCGGGGCCGGGTGCTCGAGGAGGTCGCCAAGGGGGCCGAGGTCGCGGCGCCGGACGTCATGGTCGACGAGAAGGCCGACGAGATGGTCGCCTCGTTCGAGCGTAGCATCCGGTCGCAGGGCATAGAGCCCGAGCAGTACTATCAGCTCGCCGGC
>JADDPR010000028.1 GCA_016781775.1 Rubrobacter sp.
CGGAAGGCGAACCTCCGGTCGAGCCCGTGGGTCATCATGGCCTGGGCGATGATGAACGCTCCGATAAACAAGAAGATGGTCGACGACGCGAAGGCCCCGAAGACGTCGTCCGCGGAGGCGACCCCGAAGATGATGCACATCGCCAGCGCGAGGACTGCCGTGACCGGGATCGGGATCGGCTCCGTGAGCCAGTAGACGATGACAAACGCAAAGACCGCCGCTAACGCTTGCTGCTCAGGTGGCAGCCCCAGCGGTAGAAAGTAAAGTACCAGAAAGACTAGGGGCCCCAAAAACAGGCCTACGGTCTGCCTTATCCGCTCGAAACGCTCCTCCGCCGGGGAGAGCATCTCCTTCTGCTCGCTGAGGGTCTTGTAGGTGCCCCCAGGCTTTATCGACTCGCTCAAGGGTTCTTCCTCCTTTTGGCGGCGACGGGCGGTGCCCCTTGCCTATGATCCCCGGCTTGCTTCCCACCGTTACTGGTCCGAAGTATAGCGGTTGCCCCGCTGTCCTCGCACGACCCGATTCTTTTACGCAGTCCTTCGTATCAGGTCTTCGGCGACGCCTTTCAGGGAGCCGACCTCCCGGAGGACGGCCCGCTGCCTGTCGGTGCCCGAGCCCTGGTCCAGGATCTCTAGTACGCTCGCGAGCTCGTCTTCGCACTCTAGGTCCTGCCCCACCGGACGCAGTCCCTCGACGAGGGTTCGCGCCGCCTCCCTGGCCTTCGCGGAGCGCCCGCTGGCGAAGTCGTGGAAGGTGGCGTCGAGGCCGTAGCGGGTGGCGCGCCACTTGTTCTCGCTTAGGAGCAGAGGGTCTTCGGGAGCTGCTGTTTCTCCGGCCGCGCCGGCCACGAGGCACTGGATAAGGGCGGCGAGGGCGGTCGTACGGGACGGGTCGGTCTGGGCGTCGAGGACGCGCACCTCCACGGTGCCGAACCTCGGGTGGGGGCGGACGTCCCACCAGCACCACGTGTAGTCCGGGATGCTTCCGGCTGCCACGAGCTTCTCGACGTGTCCCTCGAACTCCCCCCAAGTACGGAAGGCGGGCGGGAGCCCGGAGCGGGGGAAGAGGTCGAAGATCTTGATGCGGGTCGAGGCGAGGCGGGTATCATGCCCGCGCCAGAAGGGGGAGTTGGCCGAGAGGGCTATAAGGAGCGGCACGTGCTTCGCGAGGATCCCGACCGCGCGGATCGCCGCCTCCTCATCCGGGACCGCGACGTGTACGTGCAACCCGTAGATGGCCTGGGTTCTCGCCACCCACCCCATCTCCTCCTCGACCCTCCGGTAGTGCTCTCCCTCGGAGACCGGCCCGTCGGACGGGTCGCTGAACGGATGGGTCCCCGACGCCGCAAGCCTCGCCCCGCCCCTCTCGGCGAGCGCCTTTACGCGCCGCCTCAACTCCGGCAACCCCGCCGCCAGCTCGGAGATGTTCCCGTAGACCGGCGAGCGCGTCTCAAGGCAAGCGCTCGAGAGCTCGGAGGTGACGAGGTCTTCTTCTCCCGGCCTCCTGGCCGCCAGCACGTCGCTTATAAGCGGTGCCAGCCCGAGCGTCCCGGGGTCTATGAGTTGGAACTCCTCCTCGATGCCGACGGTGTACGGCGCCGAAGCGCCAAAGCTCGTCTCCATGCGCCTACTCTAGCAGTACAGGACCGGGCCTTTGTCGCCCTCCGGCAGTCGCCTGCTTTGGGCTAACCTGACCGCTCGGGGAGATAGGGTATCGGGTTCGGTTCTCAGACGGCGTAACGGCCAGCGCTTGGGCTGCGGGTGAATTTACCGGGGCGAACGAACTATGGGCCCGACGAGCGCTACCGGACGTAGGGTCTGCGGTTGAGGACGGCCTGGATGCGACGGGCTTCCTCAAGATCCCGGACCGCGTCCCAGAGCTTGCCCTCCGGCACCGTGGTGTGCCAGTGGTCCGACCTGTACCCGTAGCGCCGCTTGAGGGTGCGGACGGAGTCCTTTGTGTATTGCAGGGCGAAGAGGAGACGGCGCATCTCGTCCGTCCGGCGCGGGAGGAGGTTGTGGCGGCTCTCGGCCCACCAGGAGATCTCCGGGCGCGCCTCTGAATCCTCGCCCCCTCCGACCGAGGAGAGTATAAGGTTCGCCTCCCACTCCACGCGCAGGGCGTCCATCTCGAACGTCTTCGGCAGCACGCTCAACGGTCCGAGGGAGAAGGAGTCGTCGGCGTGGAACCCGAAGGTCTTCTCCATCAGAATCTTCAACCGGCCGTCCGCGAGGTTCTCGTAGCGAGAGCGGAGGGCGAGGAGTTGCTCGTCCGAGTACGCCTTGAGGCCGTGCGCGGTTGGGCGTTTCGGATCCAAACCACCCCTGCGGAGAACCCTCGAAAAGGCCTTGTACGAGCGCAGGCTCTTCAGGATCCAGACGAGGTAGCCTCCAAGCCCCAGGAATAGGCCGACCGCCATCGACGCGTAGAAAGCCTCCGGTGGTACCGAGACGCCCTGCCCCTCGATGACGCGCGCCCCGAAGAGGTTATAAAAGAGTACGACGGCGGTCGTCGTCGCCACGAAGACCGTGAAACCCAGGATCAGAAACGCCCCGAGGCGTCTGAAGGGCTGCACGCACGAGGAGGCGAGGCCCTCCCACGCGATCCTCTCCTCGGCCGTCCCGAAAGAAGCTGTCCCCGTTCTCTCCACGAGCAAGAGTATAGCCTCAACCCACCCCGTGGGCTGGGTTAGAGTTCACTTGTGGATGCCCCGATGCCGCGTCACGTTTCGCCCGACATCGGCGTGGGTAACGCGGTCTCTACACGCCAAGAGCGAAAGGTCGCATGCATAACCACGACAGGTCCAAAGCTTCGGAGAAGATCGAGACCCGGGAGCGTTCCGGGGAGTCGGGGATCATCATTTTCGGCGGGGGCGGGGGGACCGGACCGGGATGCCTGTTCTGGATCCTTATCAGCATAATCCTCAGCGGCGCCCTGACCGTCATCGCCAACTTGCTCTTCGTGGTGTTCTAGGAGCTTCCGCCAAGCCAACCTGGCGATTCGTGCCGCCCCCCGCGTGGAGGATCGGCCTGTCCTTTTAAGCCGCCTGCTCCCTCGCGAGCTTCGTCTGGTCCTTGATGAGACGGTCGAGCCAGGCGAGGGATGGGTCGCCTTCTACGATGCGGCCGGCGTTGACGTACCAGTTGAGCGCCTCGCGGTGATTGCCGAGACGGCGGTTCAGTTCCCCGACGAGGTAGGTGGTGGTGGCGAGCTCGCGGCCGGCGAGCGCTTCTTCCTTGAGGGCCCGGATAAAGTAGCGGACGGCCCGGAGTTGGAAGGTGCTCTCGAAGGGCCGTTCCTTCTCCTTGCGGCAGACCCAGGAGGCGCGCAGGCACAGGTCGCCGAGCTCGCGGGTCGGGAGGGCGCGCTCCTGGCCGCAGATCTCGGCAGCGTGGAAGGCGAGCCACGGCGGCGGGCTCGCGCGGAAGACGCGCAGGAGGCCGTCCTCCTTCAGGCGCTCCTCGAGGCCGTAGAGCTCGGTCGAGGTCGGGTCTATCTCGTCGAAGTCCTCGCGCGCCGCGAACGAGCAGACCGGGCACATCGTCACCTCGCTCTGGATGATGCGCGAGCCGTCCGACAATCGGCCGGGGAACTTGGGGCAGAGGTCCGACTCTCGACCAACCGTCGCGTACGTCCTTATTCGGGACGCCTTGAACACGCGTCGGCAAACCGGGCACCGGGTGTAGATCTGCTCGACCCTAGCCACGGGCGTAAGCTCCAAGAGAAGGAAAGCGTGAGCTTCTGAATTCGGCCCCCAAAGTGTTTCGAGTTTACCATAAGCCCCGTGAGGCTCCGCCCGGCGCTTGTATACTCCCGAGGAGCGCGTTGCGGGGCAACTCTGGGGGAGACGAGATTTTGGAGCGGCGCACCAAGAGCGATGCGGAGGTCGCGTTGGAGCTGATGCGGGTGGTCCTGGATCAGGCCGGCAACCGGCGCCTCTCGCCGACCCGAACCCTCGCCCTTTACCACCTCTGCAAAGAGGCCGTTGCCTACGATCCCGAAGGCCCCGTAACCGCCGATTACCTCGAAGAGAACCTGAAAAAGCTCTTTCAGTAAGCGCCGTACGGGCGCGTTCGAGAACGCCTGGCGTTCGGCCGCAGGTTCGGTTTACCGGGAAGTCGGCGCGCGGTGCGCGGCGTATCTTTGCGTAGGTGCGTTCCTCTATAATGTGGCCGATCAAGGTGCTTACGGAAGGAGATCGGCGTATGCGCAACCCCAAGCTGCTCGGGCTGATGTTGATCGCGGCGCTAGCCGCGGCCGGTTGTGGCGGCGGGGGCGGCGGCGAGCAGGGTGGCGGCGGGGGAGGCGGCGAGGCCGCACGCGCGGCCATCGTCACGGACGTGGGTGGCCTCGGGGACCAGAGCTTCAACGACTCGGCGAACGCCGGGCTGGAGCGGGCCGTGAGCGAGCTTGGCGTGGAGACGGACGTGCTGGAGTCGGGCTCGCCGACGGACTACGACAGCAACCTCACGCAGCTCGCCGAAAACGGGTTCTCGCCCGTCTTCGCCGTCGGTTTCCTGATGACCGACTCCGTAACCTCGATCGCTCCCCAGTTTCCGGACACGAACTTCGCGATCATAGACTCCGTCGTCGAGGCGGACAACGTGGCGAGCCTGACCTTCCGGGAGGGCGAGGGCGGCTACCTCGCGGGCGTCGTCGCGGGCCTCATGACGCAGGAGGACACGGACTTCACCACCTCCGATGAGAAGGTGGTCGGCTTCCTCGGCGGCCAGGAGGGCGCGCCGCCGGTTCAGAGGTTCCAGGTCGGCTACGAGGCCGGGGTCGAGGCGGTCTGCCCGGACTGTGAGGTCATCTCCCAGTACGTCGGGGCGACGCCCGACGCGTTCAACGACCCGGCGCGGGGACGTGAGATCTCACTGCAGCAGATCGACCAGGGCGCGGACCTCATCTTCCACGGCGCGGGCGCCTCGGGCGCGGGCCTCTTCGAGGCGGCCAGCGACCGCAACATCTTCGCCATCGGGGTCGACTCCGATCAGGCCAAGCTCGCTCCGGACCGCCCGATCCTCACGAGCGCCATCAAGCGCGTGGACAACGCGGTCTTCCAGACCATCGAGCAGGCCCAGAACGGCCAGTTCCCCGGCGGCCAGGTCGTCGAGTTCGGCCTGAAGGAGAACGGCCTCGGGCTCGCCTCGTTCGGCCGTTTCGACGATCAGGTACCGCAAGAGGTCAAGGACCAGATCGAGGAGGCCCGCCAGGGGATCATAGACGGCGAGATCACCATCCCAGAAGCTCCCCAGTAGGGTAACGAGTAGGGAAGCCCCCTCCGGGATGGTCGAGAAGCGCACCAGGGGTGGCGGTCCGAGCGCCGGTATCCCGAAGGTCCTGGAGATGAAGGGTGTGACCAAGACCTTCGGGTCCGTCACGGCGAACGACGACGTCTCCCTCGTGCTGCACCGCGGCGAGATCCTGGGCCTCCTCGGCGAGAACGGGGCGGGGAAGTCCACCCTCATGAAGATCCTGTATGGCCTCTACAAGCCGGACTCCGGGACCATCTTCGTGGACGGCGAGGAGGTGCAGATCCGGGACCCCAAGGACGCCGTGCGGCGCGGGATCGGCATGGTCCACCAGCACTTCACCCTGATACCGCCGCTCACCGTCGCCGAGAACATCGTCCTCGGCGCGGAGCCCCGCAAGGGTGGCGCCCTCGACCTCAACCGGGCCATAAAGGAGACGGAGGAACTCTCGGAGCGATACGGCCTCAAGGTCGACCCGCGCGCTCGCGTCGCGGACCTCTCCGTCGGGGTGCAGCAGAGGGTCGAGATCCTGAAAGCCCTCTACCGCGACGCTCGCATCCTGATTCTGGACGAGCCGACCGCCGTCCTGACGCCGCAGGAGACCGAGGACCTGTACGGGACGCTCGAAGAGCTCGTCGCGGACGGGCTCTCGATCATCCTGATAACGCACAAGCTCGGCGAGCTTCTGGGCGTCTCCGACAACATAACCATCATCCGGGACGGCCGCGTGGTCGACACTGTAAAGACCTCGGAGACGAACGAGGGTGCCCTGGCCCGCCTGATGGTCGGCCGCGAGGTTCTGCTGCGTGTGGAGAAGGGGGCAAGCGAGGTCGGGGCTCCGCGGCTCGCCGCGGAGGGGATTGTCGTGCTCTCGAGCACGGGCGCGACGGCGGTGCATGGGGTGGACGTCGAGGTGCGGGCGGGCGAGATTCTGGGCGTCGCCGGTGTCGACGGGAACGGGCAGGTGGAGCTCGCCGAGGCGCTGGCGGGCACGCGTCGCGTGGAGGAGGGCCGGGTGTACCTCGACGGCGAGGAGGTGACCGGTCTCGGGGCCGACGAACGCCAGGAGCAAGGGCTCGCCTACGTCCCCGAGGACCGCTCGCACAAGGGGCTCGTTCAGGACTTCTCGCTCTGGGAGAACAACGCCCTCAAGACCTACGACGAGCCGCCTTTCTCCGGCAGGTTCGGACGGATCTTCCCGAAGATCATGCGCCGTCGCGCCGCCGAGAACCTGAAGGCCTACGACGTCAGGCCGAGCGACCCGGACGCCCGGGCGGGGTCGCTCTCTGGGGGGAACCAGCAGAAGGCCATCCTCGCCCGCGAGCTCTCCGGCGACCCGAAGGCGATCATCGCCGCGCAGCCGACCCGCGGGGTGGACGTCGGCGCCATCGAGTTTATCCACCGCCAGCTTCTGGAGCAGCGCGAGGAGGGGAAGGCCATCCTTCTTATCTCGCTGGAGCTGGAGGAGGTGCGTTCCCTCTCCGACAGGATCGTGGTGATGTACGACGGCAGGATCGTCGGCGAGGTCGGACCGAACGCCACGGACGAGGAGCTCGGCCTCCTCATGGCCGGGCGGGGGAGCGGGGTAGGGGGCCGTTGACCGCGCGTAGCGGCTCGGTCTTCGGGAGGCTGCTTGCGGGTGCCGGGGGGGCGCTGCTCTTCCCCGTGCTCGCGATCCTGATCTCGTTCGCCATCGGAGCCGTAATCATCCTCGCCACCGGGAACGATCCCCTGGCCGCCTACTCGGCCCTCATCTCGGGCGCTTTCGGTAGCCCCGCCGCAATTGGCCGGACGCTCGTGAACACCACGCCCCTGATCTTTACGGGCCTCGCGGTGGCGGTGGCGTTTCGGGCGGGGCTCTTCAATATCGGCGGGGAGGGGCAGTTCTATATAGGGGCCGTTACGGCGGCCTGGCTCGGGGTCTCCCTGGGCTTCCTCGGGCCGATCGCGCTGCCGGTAGTCCTCGTCGCCTGCGTCGTTACGGGCTTTCTGTGGGGGGCCATCCCCGGGGCCTTGAAGGCGTATTTCGGGGCGCACGAGGTCATCACGACGATTATGCTTAACTTTATCGCCATCAACCTTACGGTCTACCTGGCGCTGAACCCGCTGCGTGGTTCAAGCCTCGTCCCCGGCACCGAGAACGTCGCCGCGGCGCTCCGCATCCCGGTCCTCGGCTTTGGGCTTGGTAGGGCCAACCTCGGGATCTTTCTGGGGATCCTGGCGGCCGTGGCGGCGTATCTCTTGTTGTGGCGGACGAAGAGGGGGTTTCAAATCCGTGCGGTCGGGCTCTCGCCGGGGGCGGCGAACTACGCGGGCATCCCCATCGGGCGTAACACGGTGCTCGCGATCGCGATCGGCGCGGCCTTCGCGGGGCTCGGCGGGGGCGTCGAGGTGATGGGGGTGTACGGCAAGATGGCGGTCCCGTTCGTCTCCAACGTGGGTTTCAACGGGATAGGGGTGGCGCTTCTCGGGCGAAATCATCCGTTCGGGGTCGTGCTCGGGGCGCTGGTCTTCGGGGGGCTCTTCTCGGGGGCGCAGGAGATGCAGTTTCAGACGGACGTCCCGCTCAGCTTGACGGTCGTGCTGCTCGCCGTGATCCTGCTGCTCGTCACGGCCACGAAGCTCGTTGAGTTAATACTGGGCAAGCGCGCTCGGGTTCTCACCTCCGGTACCCGGCTCGAGAGAGGCCTGGGGCAGTAGGGGGATGGAAGAGACCCTAGCGGCGATCGGCTCGATACTCGCCTCCACGCTCCGGAACGCAACGCCCCTGATCTTCGCCGCCCTTGGCGGCGTGTTCAGCGAGCGGAGCGGGGTGGTGAACATAGGGCTCGAAGGCCTCATGCTTATCTCCGCCTTCGCCGGTGCCGTCGGGGCCTTCTACTCCGGGAGCGCGCTCGTGGGCCTGTTGACGGCGCTGGGGGCGGGGCTTCTGTTCGCCCTGATCCACGCTCTTATGTGCATTACCTTCGAGGCCGACCAGATTATCTCGGGCACCGCCATCAACCTGCTCGCCCTCGGCGGCACGGCCTTTCTGATGGTCGTGGTCTTCGGCTCCGGCGGCACCACCCCGCGCGTGGCTAGCTTCGAGCCCGCGAGGATACCCGGGCTCGCCGACATCCCGGTGGTCGGTCCCGCGCTCTTCGAGCAGAGCCTGCTCGTCTACCTGATGTATCTTCTCGTCCCCCTGACCTTCTTCGTGGTCTTCCGGACCCCTTTCGGCCTGCGCCTCAGGGCCTCCGGCGAGGTCCCCGAGGCGGTGGACACGGCGGGGGTCAGCGTGACGCGCATGCGCTACTACGGGGTCGCGCTCTCGGGGCTGCTTGCGGCTCTGGGCGGGGTCTACCTCTCGATGAGCCTCCTCTCCGCGTTCACCGAGAACATGACGAACGGCCGGGGATTCATAGCCCTGGCCGCCCTGATCTTCGGTCGCTGGAACCCGATAGGCGCCGCGGCGGCCGCCCTTCTCTTCGGCTTCGCCCAGGCCGTCACCTTCCGCGTCGCTCAGGACGCGATCCCGCTGGAGTTCGTCCAGATGTTCCCCTACATCCTCACCATAGTCGTCCTCGCGGGCTTCGGCGGACGAGCCATCGCCCCCTCCGCCCTCGGCAAGCCGTACCGCAAGGAGTAAGCGCTTCGTGAGTCTTCGTGCCGACTAACGTCTCTGACCGACGACACCGGCTCCCGACGAGGTGTTTCGGGCTGGTGCTCTCCTGCGAGATCCACCGAGCGCTTCGGAGTCTC